>JAFECV010000587.1 GCA_018241985.1 Pseudomonadota bacterium
CACCAACCCATGGATCAGCTGACCGGTGTTTCGAAAAATTCACAAGCTCTCAGGCGGTGTCAGCGACGAGCAGTTGGCCCAGCTCATCCAAGACGTGCAGTGCGAACTGCCGGGCTACGGTTACCGGCATGTCACGCACGAGCTTCACCGGCGTGGCCATGGCATCAATCACAAGCGCGTTGCGCGGGTGATGAAGGCCCACGGCCTGGGCATCAAGCCGCGCCGGCGTTTCGTGCGCACCACCGACAGCGATCACGCTCTGCCCATCTTCCCGAACCTGTACCGCAACGTCATACCGGCCAAGCCGGATGCCATCTGGGTCGGAGACATCACCTACATCCGCCTGGCAACAGGTTTCTGCTACCTGGCAGTGCTGCTGGATGCCTGCAGCCGCAAGGTGGTGGGATATGCGATCTCCCGCCAGATCGACACACAACTGGTGCTGGCCGCGCTCAAGGCGGCGGTGCGCAATCGCCGACCGCCACCAGGGTTGATCTGTCACAGCGACAGGGGATCGCAATATGCCAGCGAGATGTACCGGCGAGCCCTGACGGAATTCGGCCTGAGAGGCTCGATGAGCGCGCCGGGCAATCCGTATCACAATGCCCAAGCCGAGAGCTTCATGAAGACGATCAAGGTCGAGGAGGTCTACGCGGCGGGCTACGACACCTTCCAAGATGTCACGGCGCAGTTGCCGCAGTTCATCGAAGAGGTCTATAACGCCAAGCGTCTTCACTCCGCGCTGGGCTATGTGTCACCCAACGAGTTCGAAGAAAACCTGGCCCGGTTGGCGGCTTAGTTTCTGCGACTCCCATGGTCCAGTCAGAGGGGTTCACTCCAAAACCGGGGTCAGGCTTCAGTGGAAATCAACACGCAAGCTTCTCGCGCCGGGTCTGGTGCGAGTCGGCGCGGTCGAGTGCGACCGAGCCGACCTGGCGTCCGTCGAACAGTTTAGCGAGCCGGCCCGGCGCGTCCGCATCGGGTGCCAGTTTTTCGAGTCTTTCAGGCCGCTTGCCGGCTCCCTGCCTTCGCAGTTTGCTTCTGTTTCGATAGCGTCAGCGCGGTGTCCTCGATCATGTCCTCCTGGCCGCCGACGCAGCCGCGCCGGCCCATCTCGACCAGAATCTCGCGCGCCGGCACGCCGTATTTCTTCTCGGCGCGCTTGGCGAACAGCAGGAACGATCCGTAGACGCCGGCGTAGCCGAGCGTGAGCGCGTCGCGGTCGATGCGGATCGGGAAGTCCATGATCGGCACGATCAGGTCCTCGGCGACGTCCTGAATCTTGAAGACATCGACGCCGGTTTCGACCCCCATCAGGTCCAGCACCGCGACCAGCACCTCCATCGGCGTGTTGCCGGCGCCGGCGCCGAGGCCGGCCGAAGCGGCGTCGATGCGGTTCGCGCCCATCTCGATCGCGGTGATCGAGTTGGCCACGCCCATCGCCAGGTTGTGATGCGCATGAAAGCCCAGCTCCGTCTCGGGCTTGAGCGCGGCTCGCACGGCGCCCAGCTTGGCCCGCACGTCCTCGGGCAGCATGTGGCCGGCCGAGTCGGTGATGTAGACGCAGTTGGCGCCGTAGCCTTCCATCAGCTTGGCTTGCTTGACCAGGCCTTCGGGGCTGTTCATGTGGCTCATCATCAGAAAGCCGACGGTGTCCATGCCGAGCTTGCGCGCCAGCGTGATGTGCTGCTCGCTCACATCCGCCTCGGTGCAGTGGGTGGCCACGCGAATGGTGTGCACACCCACCTCGTGCGCCATCTTCAAATGGTCCACTGTGCCGATGCCCGGCAGCAGCAGCGCCG
>JAFECV010000588.1 GCA_018241985.1 Pseudomonadota bacterium
CGCCGAGGGGCTGTATGCGCACGACGGCAACCCGATCATGAACCTGATGGCCGAAGAGGGCATTCGCGCCAGCGCCGCCGCGCTGACGCCGCTCGCGGCGAACCCGAAGGATATCGACGCGCGCGGCGATGCGCTGTACGGCGCATGGCTGTGCGGCGCGGTGCTGGGCAGCGTCGCGATGGGCCTGCACCACAAGCTGTGCCACACGCTGGGCGGCAGCTTCAACCTGCCGCATGCCGAAGTGCACACGGTGATCCTGCCGCACGCGCTGGCCTACAACGCGTCGCATGCACCCGCGGCGATGCAGGCCATCGCAAGGGCGCTCGGCGTCGGCGACGCGCCGCTGGGTGTTCATCGACTCGCCGCAAGCAACGGCGCGCCGACCTCGCTCGAGGCGATCGGCATGCCGGCGGACGGCCTGGACCGCGCGGCCGATCTCGCGGTGACCAATCAATACCCCAACCCGCGACCGCTGGAACGCGCGGCGCTGCGGGCACTGCTGCAACGCGCGTTCGATGGCGAGCCGCCGCAAACCTGAACTCAACCACAACGAGGAGACCTGCATCATGGAACTGAATCGTCGTCACTTCATCCAGGGCGGCAGCGCGGTTGCTGCCGGACTGATGGCTCCTGGCGTCTTCGCTGCCGACACGGTGAAGATAGGCTACGTCTCGCCGCAGACCGGTCCGCTGGCGCCGTTCGGCGAGTCCGACAAGTGGGTGATCGACCAAATGAAGGCCGTGTTCAAGGACGGCCTCGTGATCGGCGGCAAGAAGCACCAGGTGCAGATCGTGCTGAAGGACAGCCAGTCGAGCCCGAATCGCGCCGGCGAGGTCGCCAACGACCTGATCCTGAAGGATGGCGTCGCACTGATGTTGACCGCGGGCACGCCCGAGACGGCCAATCCGGTCAGTGACGCCTGCGAATTGAACGAGATTCCCTGCGTCTCCACCGTCGTGCCGTGGCAATCGTGGTTCTTCGGCCGCAAGGGCGATCCGGCGAAGGGTTTCCAATGGACCTACCACTTTTTCTGGGGCCTGGAAGACGTGATTGCCAACTACACCAATGGCTGGAAGAGCGTGCAGACGAACAAGAAGGTCGGTGGCCTGTTCCCCAACGACTCCGACGGCAACGCATGGGGTGACAAGCAGATCGGCTTTCCGAAGCCGTTGTCGTCGATGGGGTTTTCGCTGACCGACCCCGGGCGCTTCCAGAGTGGTACGCAGGATTTTTCGGCACAGATTGCAGCGTTCAAGCGCGACAACTGCGAGATCGTCACCGGCGTCGTCATTCCGCCGGACGCAAAGACGTTCCTGACGCAAGCCCGGCAGCAGGGTTTCAAGCCGAAAGTGGTGACCTTGGGCAAGGCCCTGCTGTTCCCGAGCGCCATCGAAGCGCTCGGCGATCTTGGGCTTGGTTTGAGCACCGAGGTCTGGTGGAGTCCGTCGCATCCGTTTGCGTCCTCGCTGACCAAACAGAGCGCGAAGGCGCTGGCGGAAGCCTACGAGGCCGGCACAAAGAAACAGTGGACGCAGCCGATCGGCTTTGCGCATGCGCTTTTCGAAGTAGCCTCCGACGTTCTGAAGCGTTCGAAATCCCTCAAGGCCGGTGACGTGCGCGACGCCATGGCCGCGACGAACATGGCCACCGTCGTCGGTCCGGTCAAGTGGGGCGGCACGGGGCCGATGAGGAACGTCAGCAAGACGCCGCTGGTGCTCGGCCAATGGGTCAAGGGCACGAAGTACAAGGTCGACCTCTTGATCGTCAACGACGACGAAGCCAAGAACATT
>JAFECV010000589.1 GCA_018241985.1 Pseudomonadota bacterium
CAGCACGGCGGCGCCCCGCTCGAGCGGCTCACGCGGTTGCATCGGGTCGAAACCGGCTGGTGGGAAGCGGGCGGCCGGCCGGTGCGGCGCGACTACTTCATCGCGCGCAGTGCCGAAGCCGGGCTGGTCTGGATCTACCGCGAGCAGGGGATCGGCCCCGCCTCCGGCCTGCCGGTGCTGCACTGGTACCTGCAGGGCTTTTATGCCTGAGAGCCATGCACCTTGAAGGGCTCAGCCATGCCTGAAGTGCCACCGCCTTCTGCGCATCGATCCGCCGATGCGGGTGTGCTGCCACCGCAGCCGCTGCGGGACTGCGATCGCGCAGACCGGATCGACGGGCTGCCGCGCTATGCCGAGCTGCATGCCTTGAGCAACTTCAGCTTTCAGCGCGGCGCTTCGCATCCGGAGGAACTGGTGCAGCGTGCTCATGAGCTCGGCTACGCCGGGCTGGCGCTGACCGACGAATGCTCGGTGGCCGGCGTGGTGCGCGCCTGGTCCGGGTGCAAGCGTTATCTGGAACGGATCGAACGGCTGCAGGCCGAACAGGTGGAACAGCCCGGACAGCCCGGACAGCCCGGACAGGCCGATCCGACCGAACAGGCCGCACCGCCGCGCCGGCACGATTTCCATCTGCTGTACGGCAGCGAGTTCGCACTGGATGGCGGCCGGCTGGTCGCGATCGCGCGCGATCTTTCCGGCTGGGGCGGGCTGTGCGAGTTCATCACCGCCGCGCGCACCGGCGAGGCGGCCAAGGGCAGCTACCGGGTCGGCTGGGCGTACAGCGATTTCAGCTTGCTGGCCGGTTGCGAGCTGCTGTTCGCTCCCGACCGTCCACCCGGAGGTACTATTGATTCAGTAGCAATCAGTGAACGGCTGGCGCTCGTTTGCGAGCGTTTTGGCTTAAATCATCTGTGGCTCGCGGCAGAGTTGCTGCACGGGCCGGACGACGATGCGTGGCTGGCCGCGCTGCGCGAGGCCGGCGCGCGCTGCGGCGTGCCGCTGGTGGCCGCGGGCGACGTGCACATGCACAAGCGCTCGCGCAAGCCGCTGCAGGACGTTCTGACCGCGGTGCGGCTGGGCCGGTCCGTGGCCGACTGCGGCTTCGCGCTGCAGCCGAACGCCGAGCGCCATCTGCGCAGCCGGCTGCGGCTGGCCGCGACCTATCCGCAGGGGCTCCTGGACGCGACGCTCGAGGTGCTGCGCCGCTGCGCCGGGTTCGACCTCGCGCAGATCCGCTACGACTATCCGCAGGAGGCCCTGCCCGCCGGCCTCGACCCCACGCAGGCGCTGCGCCGGCGCGTGCTCGAGGGCATGGCGCAGCGTTACCCGCGGCGCGTGCCGGTGCGGATCAAGCGCTACCTGGCGCTGGAACTGAGACTGATCGCGGCCTGCCGCTACGAGATGTTCTTCCTCACGGTCGACGACATCGTCGGCTTCGCGCGGCGGCAGGGCATCCTGTGCCAGGGCCGCGGTTCGGCGGCGAACTCGGTGGTCTGCTGGTGTCTGGGCATCACCGCGGCCGACCCCGAGCATTCGCATCCGCTGCTCGAGCGCTTCATCAGCCTCGAGCGCCGGCACGAGCCGCCGGACATCGACGTCGACTTCGAGCACGAGCGGCGCGAGGAGGTGATCCAGCACATCTACGAAAGGTATGGCCGCGCGCGCGCCGCGCTGGCGGCGGCGGTCATCACCTACCGCACGCGCAGCGCGATCCGCGACGTGGGCGGCGCGCTCGGGTTCGCCGAGCCGCTGATCGACGCGTTCGCAAAAGACCACCACTGGTTC
>JAFECV010000058.1 GCA_018241985.1 Pseudomonadota bacterium
CGACGACGCAGCCGGCGATTTCGAGCTCGGCTGCGCCGACGCGCTGCGCGCGGCCGCGGGGCAGCGGCCGCTGTTCTTCATGCACGGCAACCGCGACTTCCTGGTCGGCTCGCGGTTCCTGGACTCCTGCGGCGTCAAGTTGCTCGCGGACCCGACCGTGTTCATCTTTGCCGGGCGGCGTTGGCTGCTGAGCCACGGCGACGCACTGTGCCTCGACGACACCGAATACCTTGCCTACCGCCGGCAGGTGCGCGATGCGGGCTGGCAGCGCGATTTTCTGGCCAAGCCGGTGCTCGAGCGGCGCTCGGTCGCGCAGGCGATCCGCGTGCACAGCGAGACGCGCAAGCGGATCGAGGGCTACGGCGACGTGGACGCGGATGCCGCGCGGCGCTGGCTGCAGGCAGCGCAGGCGACCACGCTGATCCACGGCCACACGCACCGGCCCGCCGACCATGACCTCGGCGGCGGCCTGCGCCGCGTGGTGCTCAGCGACTGGGACGCACTGGCCCACCCACCCCGCGCCGAGGTGCTACGGCTGGACGGCACCGGCCAGCTCGAGCGCCGGGCGCCGGACTAACCAGCGCATGTGGCCCTGGCTGCGCAAACCGGCGCGTGCCATTCCCGAAGGGCTGTGGCAGCACACGCTGACACGCTACCCGTTTCTCGAGCAGCTGAGCGAGCCGGAACGCTCGCGCCTGCGCGCCCTCACCGGCCGCTTCCTGGACCAGAAGGAATTCCACGGCGCGCACGGGCTGCGCATCACCGACCAGATCGCGGTCGCGATCGCCGCGCAGGCCTGTCTGCCGCTGCTGCACGTCGACGCGCGCGGGCAGGCGCTGCGCTGGTACCGCGATTTCGTCGGCATCGTCGTGCACCGGCACGAGGTGGTCGCCGAACGCGAAATCACCGACCACGTCGGCGTGGTGCATCACTACCGCGAAGTGCTGACCGGCGAAGCGATGGACAAGGGCCCGGTGATGGTGAACTGGCACGACGTCAAGCACGCGGGCAGCCTGGCAAGCCAGGGCTACAACGTGGTGATCCACGAGTTCATCCACAAGATCGACATGCAGGACGGCCGTGCCGACGGCTGCCCGCCGCTGCCGTCCGGCTTCATGGGCAAGCGCGGCCCGCGTGCCGTGCGCCGGCACTGGTTCGCCGTGCTGCGGCCGGCCTACGAATCGTTTCGCGAGCAGACGATCCTGGCCGAGCGCTTCGGCGGCCCGCGCACCTGGCTCAACCCCTATGGCGCAACCTCGATCGTCGAATTCCTCGCGGTCAGCTGCGAGGCCTACTTCGTCAACCGAAACCGGTTCCAGCAGGAATTCCCGGCGCTGGTGCCGCTGTACGACGCATTCTTCAAGAGGGACGAGCCGACAGGGCCATGAGCGGTGCAACGAACAGCGCGCGGGGCCTAATGATCGTGCATGGCCGGGCGACAAGCATTGATTGCCACATGGCCGGCCGCAGCCGCCCGATCGGATCGATATCGCCCATAACCGACCCTTGTGCGCGCCGCGGATGTGCCTTAGCATCCCGTCCCCCGCTGTCACCTGCACCAAGACCCGCCATGATCAGTTCTGCCGTCCACCTCCACACCGTGCTGTTCAACGTGGTGCCCTGCTTCGTCGGCACGCAGATTCCGGTCAAGACCCTGTTCGACCATCTGCACGCCGGCAGCACGCTGGACGAGTACCTGGAACAGTATCCGTCGGTGCCGCAGAAGCTCGCGATCAAATTGCTGCAGGACAGCATCCGGGACCTCGACGCCTGACGATCGGCCGGGTTACCTGCCCGGCCTTCCAAGCCTCCCCCGATCGCATTGCAGCCGAGCCCGCGCGTTGTCGTGGGCAGTGGTCGGCCAGACGGCATTGAGCCAGCTCGACGCGTAAAAGTTTGTTCGATCCGTCGCTATGCGAAAAGTACGCATCGGCATTGCGCGGGCCGTTGTTGCGTTGCAGCAGTCCGTGCGTCGCACGCGAACAACTGCGGCCGAGATCGTTGCTGCATGGTGTGTTCCGCTATCGAATTGATAGAAAGCCATCGCTCGTGCCGCGCACCGGGCCGGTCCGGCGCCGGGTGCCGCAGCCAGGGTCTTGCGCCATGTCAATTGACATCGCGGAGACGCCAACTACTATGAAAAACCCTGATAGCGTTTTTTGAACTCAGAGGAGACGCCTGCAATGATCAGCCCCGCGATCCGTGTCCAGCCCGTCTTGTTCGGCAATGCCGTACCCTGCTTTGCCGGAACGCAAATTCCGGTCAAGTCCATGTTCGAATTCCTGGAAGCCGGCGAAACGCTGGACGAGTATCTGGAGCAATACCCTTCGGTATCGCACAACCTCGCGATTCGCGTGCTGGAAGACAGCCGCAAGGCGCTGCTGGACCATTGACGGGAGTCGGTAACGGCCCGGGCCGCACAGCACGGATGCACCCACTTCGCATGCCGGAATTGCAGCGCCCGGCACCGGGCATGCGGAGGCTGGCCTAGCATTGGGGCGTCATTGACCCACGAAGCAAGGAGGCCGTCGCCATGACCGTGATCAGTTCAGCCATCCAGATCCAGTACGTTCTGTTTGCCGCCGTGCCGTGCTTCGTGGGCACGCGGATCCCGGTGAAGTCGCTGTTCGACTTTTTGCTGCGCGGTGACAGCCTGCACGAATACCTGGAGCAGTATCCGTCGGTGCCCCGGGCGCTGGCGGTGAAGGTGATCCAGGACAGCAGCCGCGCGCTGCTCTCTTCGGCTAGCGCCCGAGCAGCAGCTTGAGCGCACCCTGCAGCCGGCGAGCCGAGCCGGCATCGAACGAGGCCGCCAGCACGCGCGCGACGTCCTGACCCCAGGTCTGCGCCGGCGCCGGGTCGTGGCGCCGGGTCAGCAACTGCAATTGCAGCGCGCGCCGGGCCTCCAGATGCTCGGCGGGGGTGGGCTGATCCGCCGCGATCTCGATCCGCAGCAGCGCCTCGGCCGCGCCCTGTGACTGCGACGCGGCGGTCAATGCCTGCACCCATAGGCTCCGGGTCGCCGCGGCGACCCTGGCTCCGAGGGCCTGCGCGCCGGGCATCTGGCTCGCATCGCGCTGCTCCCAGGCGGCGAGCAGTTGCGTCAGCGCCTCGCCATGCGCCTGCGCCGCGAGCCTCTTCAACGCGAGTTCGGCGTGCTGGCGCGCATCGCGCTGCGCGCGAAACGCCTGGTCGCCCAAGCGCGGGCCGCGCTCGCGCGGGTCGGGGAAAGGCGACCCGGGCCGGCCGGCGCGAGCGTCTTCGCGGCGCGTCCCGGACCGGCTGTCTCCCCCCCGTTCTCCACCTCGCTCCCCGAAGCGCGGCGCGCCGCGCGAGGCGCCACGGCGGTCGCCGCTGAAGCCGCCTGCCTGCCGCGCGGCTTCCGGCCGCTTCAGTCCGGGACGATCGTCGCCCCGCATCGCGACCACGGGCTTCGGCGCCGGCTTGGGAGGCGGCGCGGGCTCGGGGGCTGCAGCGTCAGCGAGCGGCTCCTCCGATTCCTTGTCCTGAGGTTTGTTGTCCTGCGGCTGCGCCGCTGCGACGATAGGCGCAGCTTCGCCATCAGGCGCCTGCAGAGACAAAGGCGCGCCTTGCACCGGCTCGGCGCCGGCAACAGATGCGGCCGATGGCGCGCCGGCAACTGCCCCGGGCGTGCCGGTCTGCGGCGCGGCATCGGCCGATGCCGCGCGCATCGCCGCGTCGAGCGCGCTCGTCGCTGTGCGGATCGCCGCGGCATCGCCCGCGGCGACTGCCGCGTCCAGCGCCTTCGCCGCATCGAGCACCGCGCGGTCGCGCCCGCTGATCGCGGCGGCAGCCTTCTCGCGCTCTTCGGTCTTGCGGGCGAACGCATCGTCGATCGGCTTGCGAAACGCGTCCCACAGCTTCTGTTCGAGCCGGCGCTCGAGCGGCACCGCCTGTGCCTCGGCCTGCCAGCGCTGCTGCAGCGCCCGGACCGCGTCGATGCGGAGCGGCGTTGCGGCACCAAGCTGGGCGGCCTGCTCGATCAGCGCCTGCCGGCGTTCCACGCTGGCCCGCTGCTCGGTCTCGAGCGGCGCGGCGGCGACGGCGATCGCCTCCTTCCACTGCGGTTGCAGTTCGGCGAACGCCTTGTCACCGAGGTGGCCCGCGTTGCGCCAGCGTTCGCCGAACTGGTGCAGCGCGCGGCCGAACGCCTTCCAGTCGGTCAGGCCCGCATTCGCGCTGCCCCAGGCGCGGACTTCCTCGATCAGCGCCAGGCGCTGTGCCCGATGCTCGGCGGCCTCGGCCTTGACCCGGTCGACCCAGGCCTCGACCTGCTTGTGCGCTTCGTTGCAGGCGTGGTCGAAGCGCTTCCACAGCGCATGGTTCGGCGCGCCGCCCTGGTCGGTCTGCTTCCATTGCTCGCGCAACTGGCGCAACCGCTCCTGGAGCTTGCGCCCGGCCAGCGGCTGGTCCGCCGGCCGCTGCAGCAGCGCCTCGGCCCGAACCAGCAGTTCCTCGCGCAACTGATCCGCGCGCCAGCGCTGCCAGCCCTCGAGGTCGCCGGCCGCCGCCAGCGCGGCGTGCACGCGCGCCTCCAGCGCCGCATCGATGAACCGGCCATGCTCCTTGAGCGCGCCGCGCAGCGCGGCCGCGGCGCCCACGCTCGCCTTGCCGTGACCCTGGTCCAGCTCTTGCTGCAAATTTGATAGCGCATCGCGCACGGTTTGCGCCGACTTGGCGCGCATTTCGTTGTCAACTGCGTGCTCGACGCGGCTCGGTGGCGCCGGCTCCGTCGACACGCCGCGTTCGGCCCGCAACTCGTTCGCCCAGACCAGTACCGGCGGCAACGGTGCGTTCGCATCGGCCGCGGCGGCCGCGGCCTGCGCCAGCGCGGCGCCAAACGCATCCCAGACCGCGAGCAGTTGCACTTTCGACGCCTCGAGCAGCGGCGGAAATTTGCCGTCCACGCTGGGCCAGTTCGCGTCTACGGTCAGCGCCTGCGCCTGCGCCTGCCAAGCCTGCACGTCCGCGTGCAGCACATCGAGACCAGCCTGCGCGTCGCGCCACGACTTGGTCGACAGCACCTCGATGCGCTGCGCGAGCAGCACCGCCGCCTCGCGCTGCACCTGCGCGCGGTTCTGCAGATCCTCGATGACCCGGATCCGCTCCGCCAGCTCGGACCGGATCGCCGCCAGCGGTTCGCGCGACAGTGGCGCGCCGGCCTTGGCCGCGTCGCGCTGCCAGGCCATCGCGTCGGCGATGTTGAGCCGCGGCAGCGCCAGCAGCGCGCGCGCCCGATCGGCCCATTCCGCGGCCAGCAGCGCCTGCCCTTTCGCGCGCTTGATCTCGTCGAGCCGCTCCTTCAGCGGCCGGGTCGCGCCCTTGTCGCGCGCGCCGAGTTGCCGGAACACCTCCTGCATCTGCTCGGGGCTCGGGTCCTGCGCGAGCCAGTCGCGGATGCGGGCCGCGCGCTCACCCGAGGTCGGGGCGGAAAAGGCGCCGCCGGTGACGGCGTCCAGCGGATGGGGGTCGTTCGATTGGGCGGCGGAAGAGCTCACGGCAGGCACGGCAATGATCGGCGCGGGAGCGCAAGTATGAACGATACGGACGCACGGCCGCTAGCGCAAGCCGCGCCGCACTAATGCTCGATCGCTTCGATCGAGACGTAGAGCATCACGTCGTTGCTGACGAACGGGACGTACTTGCCCAGGTCGAAATCGCTGCGCTCGATGCGGGCCATCGCGTTCAGCCCGCAGATCGGCCGGTGCAGTTGCGGATCGAGCATGCACTTGTAGTTGGTGACGGTGAGCGTGACCGGCCGGGTGATGCCCTTGATCGTGAGATTCCCGTCGACCCGGGTCACGTCGTCGAAGCGGCCGAAGTGAAACGCGGTCGACGCGTAGCGGATTTCCGGGAACTTCGCCGCGTCGAAGAACGCATCGCCGAGCAGCATCTTGTTGAAGAACGCCGAGCCGGTGGACAGCGAATCGACCTGGATGCGCGCCTGCACGCTGCCGATGTGGTCGGGCGTGTCGAGGTGCACGGTCGCGTCGACCTTGTCGAACCGGTCGCGCTGGATGCTCAGGCCCAGGTGATCGAACTGGAACCAGGCGAAGGTATGGTTCGGGTCGGACTGCAGCACCTGCTCGCCGAACGCGCAGGCCGCCGCCAGAGCGATCAGCAGCGCCAGGGCGAGACGCAGGGCTTTCATTCAAGGCTCCAATACCAGATGGAAGCGCACGGTCACCTCGTTCGCGACCACGCTGGTATCGCCCCAGGCACCGGTACCGACACCGAAATCGAGCCGCTTGAACGTGCAACTGCCGTCGAGCAGCGCGCGCTGGGCGCTTTCGTCGCCGAGCTTCGCGTCGCAGCCGAGCGGCCGGCTGACGCCGCGCAGTTCGAGCTGGCCGAGGATGCGCCAGCGCCCGCCGCCCTGCGGCTCGAGCCGTTGCAGCACGTACTGCGCATCGGGGTGCTGCCGCACGTCGAACCAGTCGGCGCCTTGCAATTCGGCATCGGCCTCGCGGTTGCCGGAATCCACGCTCGCGAGGTCGATGCGCAGCGTGCCGCGCGCGGCCGCGGCGGCTTGCAGGTCGAGGTTCAGGGTCGCGTCGAAGCGGCGGAACCGGCCTTCGACCGGCACGCCCATCTGGTGCGAGACGAAGCCGATCCGGCTCTGCGCCGCGTCAATCCGGTGGTACGGCGCCGCCGATGCGCCGGTGCATGCGCCGGCGCTGGCGAGCAGCAGCAGGAACGCGAGCCGCCTCATCGGGGGCTGCTCCCGAACCGGAACATCCTGCCGAGGATGCCGTCGCGATCGACGAACTGGTGCTTCAACGCCGCCGCTACATGCAGCACGACCGCTGCCAGCAGAGCATAGTTCAGGACGCGGTGCACCGCCACCAGCAGCTCGCCCAGCGCCTGGTCGCGGCCGACCAGGTCGGGCAGCGGCCAGCGCCCCAGATAGACCGTGGTGAAGCCCAGCGCCGAGCTCATCAGCCAGCCCGACACCGGCACCGCCGCCATCAGCAGGTACAGCAGCCAGTGCCCTGCGTTCGCCGCCGCGGCCTCCCAGGCCGGCACGGTCGGCGGCAGCGGCGGCGGCGGACAGGCCGCGCGCCAGGCCAGGCGCAGCACCAGCAGCGCCGCGACCGTGACGCCTGCCCACTTGTGGTACGAATACAGCCGCAGTTGCAGCGGCGAGAGTGCGATGCGGGTCATCACCCAGCCCAGCGCGAAGCCGGCGAAGATGAGGAGCGCCATCAACGCGTGCAGCACGATCGCGGTACGGGTGTACGGCGCGGGCTTCATGGGGTTCGGTACGCCGAACCGGTCTGCCGGCGACAGGCCGCCGGCCGGCCGGTAGCGGCTGGTTGCGGCTATTTCAATGCCAGGCTCAGGTCCGCATGCGGCTTCCACTGCGTGCCGGACTCGGCGCCCGAGCCCTTGGCACCGAGCTTGGGCGCGCCGAGGAACAGGCGTGCGGTCGGCACCTCGCGGGTCGCGAGGTAGTCGCGCACGGCGGCGCTGCGCGCCAGCGCCAGTTGCCGCATCGCGTCGTCGGTCACCGGGATGCTGGCCATCAGCAGCGACTCCATCTCGTTTTGCGGGATGTCCTTCGCGAATCCGAGGACGTTGCGTGGCTTCGGAATGTCGGAGCGCCGGTAGACCTTCTTCAGCAGCGCCGGATATTCGGCCTCGCTGACCGTGATGCGCGGCGCGCCGCCCGGAGTCGCCCCGGCCACCCCAGCCGACGACCCCGCCGCCGAAGCCGCGGCCGCCGGCGCCGCCACCGCGGAAACCGGGCCGCTGAGCACCATCTCGCGCCGCTTTTCGGCGCGCACCATCGCGTTCAGCCGATCGCGCCGGTAGCCCTCGCGTTCCGCGTCCAGGTCGGCCGTGCCGACCACCGTCACGTCCAGCTTGGGCTTGGCGAGCAGCGCCTTCGCCACCTTGTCCAGCCCGCCCTGCGCCTCGGCGCTCAGCGTGGCGCTGCCGGGTGCGAACGCCACGGTGTTCAGCTGCTCGCCGCCGCTGCCGCCGAACGCATGCGCCAGCAGGCTGAACGGCGCGGTGATCGCCTTGGCGATCAGGTTGAAGATCGCCTTCACGATGATCGGCCCCAGGCTGAACTGCGGGTCGTTCAGCGAGCCGCTGATCGGGATGTCGAGGTTGATCACGCCGTCGCTGTCGGCGAGCAGCGCGACCGCGAGCTTGACCGGCAGGCTCTGCTTCGCGCCGGCGACCTCGTCGCCGAAGCTGAGCTGGTTCAGGATCAGCTGGTTCTGCGCGGTGAGCTGGCCGTTCGGCTGGATCACGTAGTGCACGTTCATGCTCATCTTGCCGCGCTCGATCTCATGCCCGGAATACTTCACCGAATAGGGCGACAGCGGCGGCAGGTCCAGATCGCTCACCTTGCCGGTGATGTCGAGCGCGAGCGGCTTGGCCAGCGGGTTGAGCTTGCCGGTGATCTCCAGCGCCGCGGTGCCTTCGGCGTGGCCGCGCAACTCGAGGTCCGCCATCTGCGGCGCACCGGCCGGCGCGACACTGGAGAACGCACTGAGCCGGCCGGTCAGGTCCGACAGGTCCGCCGTGTAGTTCGGCCGGATGAAATGGTCGGTGAAGCTGACCTTGCCGTTGATCAGGCTGATCGGCCCGACGTTGATGATCGGCGCCGGCTCGGCGCGCGCGGTCGGCGCCGCTCCAGCCCCGCTGGCGGCCGCCGTCGGCGCCGCCGCGGCGGCCTGCGGTGCGGGCTTGACGAGGTTCTGCAGGTTGATGCGCCCGTCCGGGTTGATGATGACCCGCGCGAAGAAGTCGCTGAGCGCGGTCTGGCGCACGTCGACATGGACCGGAGCGCCCGGCTGCATCGCGACCGACAGCCCGCGCACGCTCAGCGCCTTCCAGCGCAGCAGTTGCGCGCCGACCGGGCCGGTGGCGTCACCGCCGCTCAGCGCACGAGACTTCGCCGGCGCTGCTGCTGCCGTCGATGTCGTGGTCGCTGCCGTGGTCGAGGCCTTCGCTGCCGTCGTCGCTGCCGCGGCTGCCGCCGGCGCGGCGCCGGACGCGCCTCCGGCCGACTCGGGCAGGCTGTTGGCGCGCAGATCTTCCAGCGCGACGTCGCCGTTCAACTGAACCCGCGGGCCGGCCTTCTCGTCGCGGTACTGCACGCGGCCGTGAAAGCTCCCGTCGGCCCGCACCAGCTCGACGTTGAGCCGGTCGTCGACATAAGGCGCGAACGCCTGCAGCGGCAACCGCACCGCCTGCACCTGGCCCTGCGCCGACAGCGGCGCGAGGCCGACCTCGCCGTGGTAG
>JAFECV010000590.1 GCA_018241985.1 Pseudomonadota bacterium
GGCCAAGTCGAAGAGCATATGGCACAAGGGGTCTGCCTCTGCGTAGAAGCCGCGCAGTTGCTTGTAGCGCATCACGGCCAGGGCCGCGTTGAACGCATTGAGTTCGGCGATCTGCACGTTGGTACGGTACAGATTTTCTGGGCCGTCATGCATCTCCGCCAACCCCTTCCCGCGCATTTCCTGTGCCCGTTCCGGGGCGAAGTAGGTGGCGCGCAACATGCCGCTCAAGGGGCCTCCGGCTCGCTTCAACCCCATGCCGACGTCGATGAACGGAATGCCGAGGCCGATCAGAAGATCGAAGATCGCTGCTCTGGACGACCCCTTGTCAACGCATACAAAAGCGAAGGTGACGCCTTCGAATGCATTGCCTGACTCGGAATCGACATAGCGCGGCACCAACTGCACGCCATCGCGAAAACTCGCGTAGCGTCCCTGGTAGACGGCAGCCTTGGATTGGCCGAACTCCGCTTCCTCCAGCTTGCCGGGTGAGCGGTAAGCGTTGTGGATGTGGAAGGCGTCTCCATCAAAGCCCCGGATTTCGCGAACCGGCGTCTTGACCATGAAATCCAAGGCGTAGGCACCGGTTCCCCCCAGGCCGATGATGGCAATCACGTCATCACTCAGCTTGCGGGAAAGATCCGAAATCTCGGCCTTGGACGTCAGGCTGTCCTGGTAGCGGAATACGGAGGGCTCCGGTGCATCTTCAACCGACTTGAACGTCAGAGGGTTCGCCCCGTGGGCCTCCATCGCCGGGCCGGCAATGATGCCCACGTAGCTCTCGATCTTGTCGAAGAAGTTGTTGAAGCCCTGCAGGACACCCGCCACGCGAGGCTTGTTCGAGAAACGCCGTTGCACCACAACGTCAGCGCACGCGCTGGACAATTGCAGTTGATGCGAACCAGCATCAATGGCTGGAATCGGTTGACCATCCAAACCGCAGGGATGGGCCCCTGCGAATGTGATGGTGTGGTCCTCCTGGGTCACCAAGCCCGTCGCATCGACAGGCACCAGTTTCGTGGCAATGGCGCCCCAGTGCAGCGCGCCCTGCTGGTCGAGATACGGGATGTCCCGCAGGATCATCCAGCCACTGTCGAAAGTGACTGCATAACCCTTGTCGACCAGCTTGGCGAGGTCCTGGTTACGACTGACCAGTTTCCGAAACTGTGAAACGGATGCCATCTTTCACCTTCACGGAAGCGCCGGGAGCCAGGATGCCCTCAGGCTTGTCGCCGTTGCCACGGGTCCATTTCACCGAGTAGGTGATATTGGACTGCGGGGTGTAGCCCGGTACTTCGAGCTGCACGACCTGCACGAACGAAATGGGCTCGTTCTTGGGCCACTGATGCGGCTTGGTCTCAACGTAGATGGTGACGAACTTGTCGTCCTTGCCGCCTTTGTCTTCTTCGCGGCCGTGTTGGTTCAAATTTTCGTTACCCATGATTGTTCCTATGAATGGGCGTTGAGATATGCGGCGGCAGGCCGGTGGCATGCCGCAGCTAATCGGGCCGGCTGACCCGGGCCGGCGGCCGAACGCACACTTGACGGGAGGTAACGAGCTGAGGACAATCGCAGACGCCAATCCGGCGAGTCACAAAACTCGTCACCCTGCGGCCGGGTGCTTCAGCATTCGGCCGCTTTCTATTTCTGGCTCGTCATTCGGCCCTCACTTCTTTTGTTGGGTTGAACATTGCAGGGCTCATGACAGTTGCTCCGAGAAGCAAGCCTTCACGGAACCAGCCTCGGTAATAAGGTTGCTGAGCAAACGCCAATTGCCCGTTTCGTA
>JAFECV010000591.1 GCA_018241985.1 Pseudomonadota bacterium
GGCGATCACCGACAGCCCCAGGCTCTGCGCGAGGCCGATGATGGTGCGCGCGATGGCGGCATCGTTCGGGTCGTTCAGCATGTCCTTCACGAACGATCGGTCGATCTTGAGCTGGTCCAGCGGCAGGCGCTTCAGGTACGACAGCGCCGAGTAGCCCATGCCGAAGTCGTCGATCGACAGCGTGACGCCGGCTGCCTTCAGCACCCCCATCTTCGCGATCGTCGCGTCCATGCCGGTGGCGAGCAGGCTCTCGGTCAGCTCCAGGTCGAGCCGGTCCGCGCGCACGCCGGTCGCGTCGATCACGCGCATCACCTGGTCGACGAAGTCCGCGTTGTCGAACTGGCGCGCACTGACGTTCACCGAGATGCCGAGATGCTCGGTCTCGGGCCGGCCGGCCCACTTGACCAACTGCGCGCAGGCGGTCTCGATCACCCATTCGCCCAGGGGCAGGATCAGGCCGCTCTCCTCGGCTTGCGGGATGAAGTCGTCCGGGTTCACCAGGCCGCGCCGCGGATGCTGCCAGCGCAGCAGCGCTTCGACGCCGAGCATGCGGCCGTCGCGGCCGACCTGCGGCTGGTAGTACAGCTCGAACTGCCGTTCCCGCAGCGCCTCGCGCAGCTCGCCGGTCAGCGCCGCGTTGGCCGTGGCCAGGGCCTGCATCTCGGGGTCGAAGAAGCACATCGTGTTGCGTCCCGCCGACTTGGCTTGGTACATCGCAAGGTCGGCCTGCTTGAGCAGGTCCTCGATCTCGAGCTCTTGCTGGCCGAACGCGGTGATGCCGATGCTGCAGGTGCCGTGGTAGGCGTAGCCCGCAAGGTCGTACGGCTCTCCGAGCGCGTGCAGGATGCGCTGGCCGACCTCGCGCGCCTGGTCGATGGCCTGCTGCACGTTTTCGCCCAGGCCCTGCAGCATCACCACGAATTCATCGCCGCCGAGGCGGGCCACGGTGTCCTTGGCGCCGACGCAGTTGTGCAGCCGGGTGGCGGCATGGCGCAACAGCATGTCGCCGCGATAGTGGCCCATCGAATCGTTCAGCAGCTTGAAGTGATCGAGGTCGATGAACATCAGCGCGCCGACGCTCGCGACCCCTTCGCGCTGCGTCAGCGCGTGGCGCAGCCGGCTCATCAGCAGCTGGCGGTTCGGCAGCTGGGTCAGCGCGTCGTAGAACGCCAGATGCTCGATCTCGCCTTCGTTGCGCTTGCGCTCGGTGATGTCGCGCGCGACCGCGATCCAGTGCGTCAGATCGGGGCTGAAATATTCGACCCCGACGATTTCGAGCTCGGTCCAGAACCGCTCGCCGTTCTTCTTGTACAGGATCAGCTCGGAGCGCACCGGCGCCGATAGCGGCTGCGCCAGCGCCTGCGCGATGCGTTCGAGTTCCTTGTGCTGCGTGACCGGGCCGGCGAGCATGCGCGGCGTCTGGCCCAGCACCTCGGCGCGGCTAAAGCCGGTGTGGCGCTCGAACGCGTCGTTCACGAACACGATGTGCGGCTCCGGGTCGGTCAGCGGACTGCCGGCGGCGATCAGCACGATGTCGTTCAGCCGGTTGATGCTGGTCTGCAGCAGCAGCGACTGCTCCCGCGCCTGGCGCAGCGCGGTGACGTCGCGCAGGTACACGGCCAGGCCTTCCTCGAACGGATAGGCGCGCAACTCGAGCCACCTGCCGATCGCGGGGAAATGCAGTTCCAGTTCGATGCCATGCCCGGTGCCCAGCGACGTGCGCAGCTCGCGCCGCAGCCGGCTCGCGTCCTCGGCGGCCAGCTCTTCCCAGATTG
>JAFECV010000592.1 GCA_018241985.1 Pseudomonadota bacterium
CGAGGTGCTGCGCGGCCTGCGCCGGCAGGCCCGCGGCCTCGTAGTGGAACGCGACCAGCGCGGCGAATTCGTCCGGCTGGTGGGCGTAGAACTGTTCCATCGCCTCGGCCACCACGGCGTGCAGGCCGGCGCGGCGCGCCCGAAGCTGGCTGCCGTACGCGACCTCCTGCACCAGCGGGTGGCGAAAGCCGAAGTGGCGGTAGCCGGCGATCTCGTTCAGCAGTTGCAGCAGCTCGGCCTCGCACAGGCGGTCGAGCTCGTGCTCGAGCTGGCCGGCCAGGTACAGCGTGACCTGCTGCAGCACCGGCAGCGGGATGTCCTTGCCGATCACCGCGCAGATGTTGAGCAGCGCCTTCTGCGTCGCGCCCAGGTGGTCGATGCGCTCGCCGATCAGCGCCTGCACCGTGGCCGGGAGCTGCTGCGCGACGGCGTCGACGCGGCGCGCGTCGGGCGGGTGCGACAGCAGGCCGCTGCCGGCGAGCGAGCGCACCAGCTCTTCGGCGAAGAACGGGTTGCCGGCGCTGCGCTCGACCAGGAGCGCGACCACCTCGGGCCAGCCCTGGTGCGGGCCGGGCAGCGCGCGCACCAGCGCCTCGGTGTGCGCCGCGCTCAGCTCCTTGAGCTCGATCTGGCGGAAGTGCGAGAGGCCGTGCCACGGCGCCTCATGGGGCGGGCGGTAGCTGAACAGCAGCACCGTGCGCGTGCCGGCAATGGCACGCACCAGCACGTCCAGGAATTCGCCGCTCGCTTCGTCGAGCCACTGCAGGTTTTCCAGCACGACGACCGAGGTGGTCGCGCCGTTGTGCCGCACCATCTCGCCGAACAGTTCGAGCAGCCGCGCGCGCCGGGCTTTCGGCTCCAGCGCGCAGGGCGCGGCCTGCTCGTCGCGCACGCCGAGCAGTTCGGTGAAGATCGCGAGGTCGTCCGCGGACGCGGCGCCGAGCCGCGCGAGCCGCGCCTGGATGCGGCTGCGCGCGACCGCCGGGTCGTCGTTCGGGCCGATGTGGAACAGCCAGCCGCGCATCAGCGCGAGCACCGGCTGCAGCGGCGTGATCTCGCCGTGGAACTGGGTGCGCACCTCGACCACCGACGCGACGAGCTGGCGCTGGCACCACTGCACGAACTCGTAGCACAGCCGCGACTTGCCGGTGCCGGCCGCGCCGCGCAGGCCGATCACGGCGGCGCGGCCCCTGCCGGCCTGCCGCAGCGCGTCCTGCAGTTGCGCGAGTTCGGCATCGCGGCCGCACAGCGGCGACGGCGCCGCCTGGTGGAAGTGGTGGTCGGGCGCGTCCTCGCGCATCTTCAGGAGCGACAGGATTTCGACCGGCTCGGCAATGCCCTTGAGCGCGCGCGGGCCGAGGCTGCGCGTCTCGCAGGCGTCGCCGGCGAGCGCGGCGCAGTCGGCGCTGAGGCAGATGCCGCCGGGCTCGGCGAGCGCGACCACGCGGCTCGCGAGGTGGATCGCCTGGCCGTGCACGCCGCCGCCGATCGCCGAGTCGAACGCCTGCGGGTCGGACGCGACCTGCCCCGAGTGCAGGCCGACGCGAAGCTGCAGCCCGCGCTGGTTGCCGGCGAACACGCGCTGCAGCGCGAGCGCGGCCTCGCAGGCGAGGCGCGCATGGTCTTCCAGCGCGTGCGGCACGCCGAACAGCGCGAACACGCCGTCGCCCATGGTACGGATCACGCTGCCGCCGAACGCCTCGATCGTGTCGCACATGCGCTGCACCGCGGGCTGGAGTTGCTCCATCGCCTGTTCCGGGTCGAGGCCGGCGAT
>JAFECV010000593.1 GCA_018241985.1 Pseudomonadota bacterium
TTGCTCGACGCGCAGGATCGCGACGTCGTCAGCCTCGCGCTCCTCGCGCTTCTTCGCCAGGTCGTAATACACCTTGCCCGAGCACAGCAGTATGCGGCGGACCTTGTCGCCCTTCTTCGCGACCTCTTCCCTCTGCTCGGGGATCACGGTCTGGAACCCGCCCTTGGTGAACTCGGACAGCGGCGACGCGGCGTCCTTCGCGCGCAGCAGCGACTTGGGCGTCATGATGATCAGGGGCTTCCTCAGGCTGCGCACCATCTGGCGCCGCAGCACGTGGAAGATCTGGCTCGCGGTGGTCGGCTGCACGATCTGCATGTTGGTGTCGGCCGCCAGTTGCATGTAGCGCTCGAGCCGCGCGGAACTGTGCTCCGGGCCCTGGCCCTCGTAGCCGTGCGGCAGCATCAGCGTGATGCCGTTGACCCGGCCCCATTTCACCTCGCCGGACGCGATGAACTGGTCGATCACCACCTGCGCGCCGTTCGCGAAGTCGCCGAACTGCGCTTCCCAGATCACCAGCGTGTTCGGTTCGTTCGACGCATAGCCGTACTCGAACGCGAGCACCGCCTCTTCCGACAGGATCGAGTCGATCACGACGAAGGGCGCCTGGTTCTCCGCGACGTTCTCGAGCGGGATGTAGGTGCCGATGTCCCACTTCTCGCGGTTCTGGTCGTGGATCACCGAGTGGCGGTGCGAGAAGGTGCCGCGCCCCGAATCCTCGCCCGACAGCCGCACGGGATAGCCGCTGGCCACCAGCGACGCATAGGCCATGCTCTCGCCCATGCCCCAGTCCACCGGGTGCTCGCCGCGACCCATCGCGGCGCGGTCGTCGTACACCTTCTTCACGAGCATGTGCGGCGTCACGTTGGCCGGGATCGTCGTGATCCGCTCGGCGAGCCGCTTCCATTCGGACAGCGGGATCGCGGTGTCGCTGGCATCGGTCCACTTCTTGCCGAGGAACGGCGCCCAGTCGACCGCGTACTTGCTCTTGAAATTGGTCAGTACCGGGTCGAACGTGTTCTTGCCCGCCTCCAGCGCCGCGCGGTAGTTCTTGACCATGTCGTCGCCCAGCGTGTCGCCCATGCCCTGCGCCGCCAGCTTGTCGGCGTAGAGCTTGCGCGTGCCCGGGTGCACCGCGATCTTCTTGTACATCAGCGGCTGGGTCAGCGCCGGCGTGTCCTGCTCGTTGTGGCCGAGCTTGCGGAAGCACACGATGTCGACCACCACGTCCTTCTCGAATTCGCTCCGGTAGTCGAGCGCGAGCTGGGTCGCGAGCACCACCGCCTCCGGGTCGTCGCCGTTCACGTGCAGCACCGGTGCGTCGATCATCTTGACCACGTCGGTGCAGTACAGCGTCGAGCGGCTGTCGCGCGGGTCGCTGGTGGTGAAGCCGATCTGGTTGTTGATCACGATGTGCACCGTGCCGCCGGTGCTGTAGCCCCGGGTCTCGGCCAGCGCCAGCGTTTCCATCACGATGCCCTGGCCGGCAATCGCCGCGTCGCCGTGCACCAGCACCGGCAGCACCTGCTTGCCGTGCGGGTCGTCGCGCCGGTCCATGCGGGCGCGCACCGAGCCTTCGACCACCGAGTTGACGATCTCCAGGTGCGACGGGTTGAACGCGAGCGACAGGTGCACCGGGCCGCCGGGCGTGGTCACGTCGGAACTGAAGCCCTGGTGGTACTTCACGTCGCCGCTGGCGAGCTCCTCGGGCGCGGTGTGGTCGAACTCGGCGAACAGGTCCTTGGGCATCTTGCCCAGCGT
>JAFECV010000594.1 GCA_018241985.1 Pseudomonadota bacterium
TTGTGCCTGCGCCGCCTCGTCGTCGGTGAACAGCGGGGCACGGAAGACGTGCGTGAACGTCGGATGCACGGTGTTGTTCATCCAGGCCAGCATCTCCAGCACCCGGATGCGGGCCAGGCCCTGCGCGGGCAGGAAGCCCAGTTGCGGATAGCGCTCGGCCAGGTAGCTGACGATCGCGATCACCTGGGTGATCTTCTCGCCGGCTTCGTCGACCAGCACCGGCACCTGGCTGCGCGGGTTGACCCGGTGGTATTCGTCGCCGAACTGCTCGCCCTTGTGCAAGCGCACCATCACGCGCTGGTACGGTTCGGCGATCGTCTCGAGCAGCGCGTGGGGAACGAACGAGCAGGCGCCCGGGGCGTAGTAAAGAGTCAAGGCCATGGCGAAGTTCTGGTGGAAGGGGTTCAGGGATTGGCGGTGCAGGCGAGCAGCGGCTTGCCCGCCAGCGCGCCCTGCAGATTGTCGAGCCGCGCGCGCAGCCGGTCGTCGACCGCCGGCAGCGTCAGCAACTGGCCGCGCAGCGCGGCCCGCTCCTGCACCACCTGCGCGGGCGGCACGCCGCGCTGCTTGAACTGCGACAGCGCCTCCTGCGCAGCGGCGCGGGAGTCGTAGCTGCCGAGCGACAGCCCGGGCGCGAGCGCCGGGTTCGTCACCACGGTCGCCGGCACGCCCTGCAGTTGCAACTGCGCCTGCATCGCTTCCAGCGCGTCGCCGCTGGTTTTGCCGAGGTAGACGATCCAGCGCGCGGGCACCACCACCCGGTCGAGACGCCACGATCCGTCGGGCAGCGCATTGCCGGCCGCGCGGCGCAGGATCGCGGCCTGCTCGGCGCTGAACGGACCCGCCTGCAGGCACAGCACCGGCCCGGCGGCCGCGGCTGGCGCCGACGCGGCCGCAGTAGTCGCTGCAGTCGCTGCAGTCGCTGCAATCGTCGAAGCCGTGGCGACGCTGGTCCCGTGCGACGCGGGCGGACGCAGATCGAGCGCGCGCGGCTCGATCTGCTGCGCGATGCGCTGCGGCTCGGACTCGTGCTGCGGCGCCCAGCCGAACAGCTGCAGCAGGCCCTGCGCCCAGGCGAAATACGCAAGGTTGGCCAGGAGCAGCAACAGCGCGATCCGTCGCAGCATCGTCTGTGTGTCTACGCAGCCGCGCCGCCGCGCGCGGCCGACCCGCCGGCGAGTGGGCGCACGCTCACCTCGGAGCCGGTCAGCTCGCGCATGCCGCTCGCGGTGTGCACCAGCAGCGCGCCGGACGCGGCGACGCCGCAGGCCGTGCCTTGGAGCACCGCGCCGCTGCCGTCGTCCATGCCGACCTCGCGCCCGCGCAGCAGATCGCGCGCGTCGAACCGGCTGACGAACGGAGCGAACCCCTCCGCCTCGAACGCACGCACCGCCTCGAGCAGCCCGGGGCCAAGCAGCGCCAGCGCCCGCGGCGCGTCGATGCCGGGCAGCAGCTCCTGCAGCCAGCCGGCCGGCACCGCGAGGCCGCTCGCAGCCTCGGCGGCAATGTTCAGGCCGACCCCGATCACCACGTAGCTCGCGGCGCCGAAATTCGCCGACTCGATCAGGATGCCGGCCAGCTTGCGCTCGCCGCGGCCATCGCCCAGCCACAGGTCGTTCGGCCACTTGATCCGCACCGCCGGGTGCAGGCGCTCGGCGATCCCGACCCCGACCGCCAGCGACAGGCCGGACCAGGACGCGGGCGCGATCGGCAGCCCGAGCGAGAAGGTCAGCGACGCGTCGGCCCGGCTCGCCCA
>JAFECV010000595.1 GCA_018241985.1 Pseudomonadota bacterium
CAATTACCGGCGACCGGTCGGCTAAACCGGCACTTTATGGCGCGTGCTGCAGCAGTTGCTGCGCAAGCAGGTTGGCGTGCGGGGTCAATGCGGAGAATTCACGCGCACAGAGGTAGAGCCGCCGCGTGGCCCAGGCTTCCGACAGCGGCAGGATGGCAAGATCACGGCGCAGTGTCCTGGCCAGCGCATCGGGGAGGATCGCGATGCCGATGCCTGCTTCGACGTGCATCGCCGCATGCTCGGGACTGCGCAGCTGGATACGGTAGTCGAGCTGGCGGCCCAGGCGCGATGCACGTTCCGCGAGATGCGTTTCCAGCGCCGTGTCCGCCATGCCAACGATGGGCTCGCCGAGGAAATCGGCAAAGGCCACCTTCGATTGCCGCGCTACGCGGTGCGAATGGCTGGCGATCACGACGAGCTGGTCACTGGCGATCAGGTGCGTCTGCAGCATGGCGAAATCCGTGATGTCCGCCACGATGCCAAGATCGGCACGCCTGTCGACCAAGGCTTGGACGATGTCTGCGCTGGGCCGCTCTTCCAGGTCGATGGACAGGTCGCGATGGACTGACAGGAATTGACAGAGTTGCGGCGGCAAAAAAGCCGCCAGGGCGGCTGTGTTGGACAGCAGCCTGATGCGCCCCTTGAGACCCGTTGCGTAGGTCCGCAAGTCCCCACGCATTTGCTCGACTTGCTCCAGGATCGAATGGGCATGCCGGACCAGTGCTTCGCCCGCAGCAGTGACACGCACGCCACGTCGATTGCGTTCCAGCAGCGGTGCGCCCAATGCTTCTTCCATGCCGGCAATGCGTTCGCTGACAGAGGCCAGCGCCAGATGCATCGCGCGGGCGCCCTGTGTCAGGCTGCCGCACTCCGCCACGGTCAGGAACAGCCGCATATCGATCAGGTCGAAGCGCATTACTTCGGTCTTGTGGTTTCGGAATCTCCGAAGGATAACGCTGGAACTTCCAGATTGTGGGAGGGCCATCCGATCTCTAACATGGCTGCCATGGACACGATGATTCTGGTTGCCTCCGCAGGAATCATGGCTGGAGCCATGAATGCGCTGGCAGGGGGCGGATCGTTCGTCAGCCTGCCGGCGCTGATCGCGGCAGGGGTGTCTCCGGTCCTGGCGAATACTTCCAGCACCGTCGCGCTGTTTCCGGGCGGCCTGGCCAGCGCATGGGCCTATCGGGACGGACTGCGTCCGGTCGGCGCCATGTCATTGCGAGCGCTTCTGATGACAACGCTTTGCGGCGGTCTGGTCGGGGCGGTACTGCTGCTGCGGACATCGTCCGCCGCTTTCACATTCGTGCTGCCGTGGCTGCTCCTGATCGCGTCCATCGCGCTCGCATTCGGTCGGCGCATCGGCGAGGCAATGCGGGCACGGTGGCACATCCGCGCGCACGCGGTACTTGCCGTGCAGTTCGCGTTGGGCATCTACGGCGGCTACTTTGGCGGCGCGGTCGGGATCATGATGATTGCGATGTGGGGATTGCTCGACAACTGTGATCTGAAGCACCTCAATGCGCCGCGTACGCTGCTGGTCAGCGCGGCCAATGTGGTGGCGGTACTTGCCTTCATCGTGGCCAACGCAGTGCGCTGGCCCGAGACGCTGATCATGCTGATCGGCGCAATCATCGGTGGATACGGTGGCGCGCACATCGGGCGGCGCGCACCACCGGGCATCATCCGCGCCATCACGCTGCTTGCCACCTCCTGTATCACGCTGGCGTTCTTTTTAAGAACCTACGCGCCC
>JAFECV010000596.1 GCA_018241985.1 Pseudomonadota bacterium
CTGCGTGTATTGCGGCTCGCGCCCGGGCGCAAGCGCCGAATACGCGGCGGCCGCGGCAGCGGTCGGCCGCTGGATCGGCGAGCACCGCGGCCAGCTGGTCTACGGCGGCGGTGCGCGCGGCCTGATGGGCGAGATGGCGGGGGCGGCGCTGGCGGCAGGCGCCCGGGTCGTCGGCATCATCCCGCAAGCGCTGGTCGACAAGGAACAGGCGCAGCTCGCCTGCACCGAACTGCACGTGGTCGGCACGATGCACGAGCGCAAGCGCATGATGGCCGAGCGATCCGACGCGTTCCTCGCGCTGCCGGGCGGCATCGGCACCTTCGAGGAATTCTTCGAGGCCTGGACCTGGCGCCAGCTCGGCTACCACGACAAGCCGGTCGGCCTGCTCAACATCGGCGGCTACTACGACCGGCTGATCGACTTTCTCGGCGTGAGCGTGCGCCAGCAGTTCATGGATCCGTGGCAGATGACGCTGATCCGCGAGGACGACGACCCGGCGGCGCTGCTGCGCGATTTGGTCCAGAGCGCGGGCCTGAGCCCGCAACCGCGCCTCGACGCGATCTGAGCGACTGAGCCGCCGTGGCTGGCGCCGTCAGCGCTGCGGCATCAGTTTTTCATGATGCGCCGCACCGCCCGTGGCGTACGAAACGCAAAGAAACAGAAGGCCGCGGAGCAGGCCATGCAAGCGACCGCCGCGGATCGGGCTTGGCCCGGCCGCTGGCGGTGCCCCCGGTGAGGGGGTTGGCGAAGCGACACGCAGTGCGCGAAGCCTGGGGGTGTTTCCCTTCAGACCGCCGCCTCGTCCTGTTCGCCCGTGCGGATGCGAACCACCTGCTCGACGCTGGTGACGAAGATCTTGCCGTCGCCGATCTTGCCGGTGCGCGCCGCCTTCACGATCGCCTCGACGCAGCGCTCGACGTCATCACCCTTCACCACTACCTCGATCTTCACCTTTGGCAGGAAGTCGACCACGTATTCGGCGCCGCGATAGAGCTCGGTATGCCCTTTCTGGCGGCCGAAACCCTTGACTTCGGTGACCGTCAGGCCGGTGACCCCGCATTCGGCCAGCGCCTCGCGGACCTCCTCGAGCTTGAACGGTTTAACGACGGCGGTGATCTGCTTCATCATGGTGGGCGGCGCGGATGGAAATTCGAACGGGCTAGCTTAAGGCAAGCGGGGACTAAACCTCAAGCACGAAAGTGGCTGGTAATAGGATAGCGCCAATCCTTGCCGAAGCTGCGGTGCGTCACGCGGATGCCGACCGGCGCCTGGCGCCGCTTGTACTCGTTGATCCGGACCAGGCGCGCGACCCGCTCGACCACGGCGCGCTCGAAGCCGGCCTGGACGATCTCCTCGACCCCCTGGTCGTTCTCCATGTAGCGCTCGAGGATCGCGTCCAGCACCTCGTACGGCGGCAGCGAATCCTGGTCGGTCTGGTCCGGGCGCAGTTCGGCGCTCGGCGCTCGGGTGATGATGCGCTCGGGGATGGGCGCGGCGCCAGTGCCGTAGGGGTCGTTCGCGTTGCGCCAGCGCGCGAGCCGGTACACCGTGGTCTTGAACAGGTCCTTGATCACCGCGAAGCCGCCGGCCATGTCGCCGTACAGCGTGCAGTAGCCGGTCGCCATCTCGCTCTTGTTGCCGGTGGTCAGCACGATCGCGCCGAACTTGTTCGAAAGCGCCATCAGCATCGTGCCGCGGATGCGCGCCTGGATGTTCTCCTCGGTCGTGTCCGGCGAGCGCCCCT
>JAFECV010000597.1 GCA_018241985.1 Pseudomonadota bacterium
CACCGTCACCAGTAGTCCATGCGGCTCGCGCGGGTTCGCCCCGAGTTGCACGCTCGCACCGCAGGTGCGCGCGACCTCCTGCACGATCGCAAGGCCCAGGCCAGTGCCTTCCGCGTCGTTCGAGATCCGGTAGAAGCGGTCGAACACCCGTTGCTCGGCTTCGGCCGGAATGCCGGGCCCGTTGTCCTCGACTGCGAGTTCGACCTGCGCACCCACGCGGCGCACGGCCACCGTCACCCGGCCGCCTTCCTGCGTGTAGCGCAGCGCGTTGTCGACCAGGTTGGCGATCAGCGCGTCGAGCAGCGCGGGCTCGGCCCGCACGATCGCCGGCGCGTGCGGCGCCGCGTCGAACCCGAGATCGATGTGGCGCCGGTCCGCCAACGCGGCCAGCTGCTCGACCGAGCGCAGCGCCGCGGCGCCCAGATCGACCGGCACGAGCCGCGCCTGCGCGTCGCCGTGCTCGGCCTGCGCGAGCAGCAGCAGCTTGTTCGTGACGGCGATCAGCCGGTGGTTGCTTTCCTGCATCTCGCGCCAGAGCGCGTCCATGTCGGCACGGCGCGTCTCCCAGTTCTTGCGGTGTTCGCGCGCATAGCGCGCGAACTCGATCTGCGAGGCCTGCAGCGCCAGCGGCGTGCGCAGCTGGTGCGCCGCGTCCGCGATGAAGCGGCGCTGCGCATCCGAATGTTTTTTTAGCTGGCGCACGAACTGGTTGATGGTCTCGCCCACCGGCCGCAGTTCGCTGTGCAACGCGTGCGTATCGACCGCGAAGTCGAGATGCAGCGGATCGCGCAGCGCGAGCTGCCGGCCGAGCCGCACCAGCGGCCGCAGCTCCCAGGTCAGCGCCAGCGTGGTGAGCGCGATCGCGAGCACCAGCGCGATCAGCAGGTAGCGCAGCGTCGGCCACCAGAGCGTGCGCACCATCTGGTCACGGCTGCCCGTGGTCTTGGCCACCGCGATCGTGATCTCGCGCGCACCGGCCACGTCGTACATCGAGCGCTCGGTCAGCACCGCGCGCACCGGTCTGCCCTCGAAGCGCGCGTCGTACCACTGCGCCCGGTCCGGGCCTCGCAGGCTGCGCCTGGCCGGCAGCGGAAAGCCGGGCATGCCGGCCAGCAGCGCGCCGTCGGCACTGGTCACGCTCAGGAACACCTGATCGTGCGCAGGCGACAGGAACAGCGAGAGCGCCGCCGGCGGCACGCTGGCCTGCACCTCGTCGCCCTCCCAGATCAGGCGGCCGGCCAGCACCTTGGCCGACGCCAGCAGGTCACGGTCCTGCACGTAGTCGGCCACCTCGGCCGCGTTGCGCCAGCTGAACCAGGCGCTGACCGCGACGAACAGCGACAGCGGCAGCAGCAGCCAGGCCGCCAGACGCAGGCGCAGACTCGAAAGCATCGGTGCTCCGTGCCGCGGCTCAGGCGCCCTCGCGCGTGCGCAGCAGGTAACCGACGCCGCGCAGCGTGATGATCGTCGCCTGGCTGGACTCGAGCTTCCTGCGCAGCCGATGCACGTAGAGTTCGACCGCGTCGGCGCTCGGCTCGTCGTCCTGGTCGAACAGGCTGTCGATCAGCGCCTGCTTGGGCACCGTGCTGCCGACCTTCAGCATCAGGGCTTCCAGCAGCGAGCGCTCGCGCGGCGGCAGCGCGAGCGGCTGGCCGGCCAGCGTGAACTGGCGCGTGCGCAGGTCGTAACCGAGGTCGCCGCAGCGGATGTCGTTCGCGCGACCCGGTACCTGGCGCCG
>JAFECV010000598.1 GCA_018241985.1 Pseudomonadota bacterium
GAGCAGCGCGACCGCGCCGCGCGCGCGGGGCTGGAGCTTGCCTCCTGGCTCGGCGTGCGGATGCAGAAGGACGCGGTGCGCGTGCTGGCGCAGCAGCATGTCGCGCTGCTCGGCAAGGGCGTGCAGGACCCCGCCGACGCCAAGCTGATCGAGCAGCGCCGCGCCGAACTCGGCGGCGTGATCGACGCCTATCGCGACCTGCTGCACGGGCTCTACGTCGATTACCCAGCCGCGGTGCGCGACGCGCAGGCGGCGGCGCTGCGCGACGAGCTGACGCAGCAGCAGAAGCCCGAGCAGGCGGCGGCGGTGGCGCAGGCGATGGCCGACATCGCGGCGCTGCGCCGCGACGGCGACCTGACGAAGCAGGCGATCGAACGGCAGGTGCGCGCGCAGGCCTGCGCCGGGCCGGACGGGCGGACGCTGTGGCAGGACGCCTGCAAGCTGCCCCCGCCATGAGATCGCCACGCGGCCGCGCTATAACCGCGGCGCAGGTGGCGGCGTTTGCCGCGGTCGATCCACGGCGAGTACGATCCGAGCGGCGAAGGATGGCGGGACGGGACGCGTGAGCGGGCAAGGGTCAGGCAAGGGCGGCCGCCGGGCACTGCGCGGCGTGGCGGCGGCGGTCGCGGCGGCGGTGCTGCTGAACGGCTGCGCGCAGATGCAGACCGCGACCGGCACGCAGTCCTGCAACGATCCGTCGATGACGCCCGCGCAGCGCCAGCTATGCCTGGACAGCGCGACCTATCACCAGACCGTCGCGGGCGGCGCGGCGCTGGGCGGATTGGCCGGCGCCGGCGCCGGCGCGCTCGCCTGCGCGGCCTCGCGCAGCCATGTGAACCCGCTGCTGTGCGCCGCCATCGGCCTGGGCGTCGGCGCGCTTGCGGGCGGCGCGACCGGCTACGCGGTGGCCGAAAAGCAGCAATCGGCGCGGCAGAACATCCGCTCGCTCGATGCCGTCACCGCCGACATCCGCCAGCAGAACGACACGCTGCGCTCGCAGGTCGCCGCGGCGCAGACCGTGACGGCCGAGGACCGGCAGAAGCTCGCCGCCATCGCCGCGGCGACGCGCAGCGGGCAGATCACGCTCGATCAGGCGAACGCGGCGCGCGCCACTATCGCCGCCGACAACCGCCGCCTGTCGGACATCATCGCGCAACTGGAAGACAAGCAGCGGCAATACATCTCCGCCGGGCAGGACCTGAACCAGACCTCGCCCGACTACACGGCGCAGCTCGTGCAGCTGCAGGGACAGATCAACGTGCTGAAGCAGCAGAAGGCCGCGCTCGACCGGGCGATGGCGGCATCCAGTTGATGCGCCCGCGCGGCGCCGTGCTGGGCGCGCTGCTGGCGCTGGCCGGCTGCGCGCCGATCAACACCTTCGTGAGCGAAACCGGCGACCTGACCTCCGGCCGCACCGACCAGGCGGTGGGCGCGGCGCAGCAGCGGCAGACCGCGGCGCGGATGGAGAACGCCTCGCTCCGCACGCAGCTTGCCCAGCAGCAGGCGCAGCGCGATGCGTTGCAGGCGCAGCTTGGCGCCGCGCAGGCGCAGTTGCGCGCGGTGAACCGCAAGCTCGCCTCGGCCTCCGGCGCCACGCAGGCGCAGCGCGACGAGTACAGCCGGCTGGTCGCCAAGCAGGCCGATCTGCAGCACCGGCTGGCGGTGGAGACGATGGCGCCCCCCGCCGCCGACCCGGCGGCCGCGGCCGCGGCGAAGGCGCGGCTCGATGCGCTGACG
>JAFECV010000599.1 GCA_018241985.1 Pseudomonadota bacterium
TTCTTCTCGGTCGCGGCCTTGGCAGCGTCGGCCGCGGCACCGGCCGCGTCCTTCACCGAACCGGCGGCATCCTTGACCGCGTCGGCGGCACCCGCCGCGGCACTCGCGGCCGTGCTGGCGGCGCTGGCTGCGTCGCTGCTGGCAGCGGCAGGCGCTTCGGCTGCAGGCGCGGACGACTCAGCCGCCGGCGCAGACGCCGCAGGCGCCGGCGCTTCGGTCGGAGCGGGAGCCGGCGCGGGCGCTTCTTCCTTCTTGCCGCAGGCAACCAGCGCTGCGGACGCGATCACGGCCGCCAGGATCAGGGACTTGTTCATTTGAAAGGTTCCTTCTGTGGAGAAAACAATTTCCGGAATTTGTCAGTACAGCGAAGGGCTGCATAGACCGAGGGAAAGCACTCTCGCCCTTCCATCTCAGCCAATGATTATAGGAGCCGGGCCTTCAATTATCGTAAACCCGTAGCCAAAAAAGCAACACTTTGTGGACTGTGCAAATTTACAGCCCCAGCGTCGATGCCGGCAGCCCGGGCGTGCTCTGGCGCAGCCATTCGTCGAGCACCTCGCGGAGCTGCAGGCGGCGCTCCGGCTCGCTGCCGCAGACGCCGGTGCTGCGTTCCAGGTCGAGCCGGCGCAACGCCCAGGCCGGCGTCCAGATCGCGCTCGGCAGCTCCAGCGGATCAGCCTGCGCAGAGCGGCGGCAGTCGATCAGATGCGCCCAGGTGCGCCGCCAGGTCACGAAGCGCGCGTGCCGGCGGCAGACCTCGTCGTACTGCCGCGCCAGCATCGTGAACCGGCGCCCGGCCTGCGCCCAGTCCTGCAGCGACTGCACGACGGCGCGCTCGCCGAGCGGCCAGTCCGCGAAGCTCGCGTCGCTGACGACGATCTCGCGCCAGCCCGCCTCAGCCGCACGCGCGAACGTGTCGCGCACGAGCTGCGCGAACGCGGTCGGGCCGGCGAACGGACCGGCCGGCAGCGGCATCGCCACGGCGCCTTGGGCGTCCGGGGCGCCGGCGGCCCCGGTCTGGTTTGCGGTCATGCTCGGCACTCCTTCACGCGAATGGGCAGCAACCGTTCTCATGATCGTCGCTGCGACCGTTCCTATCGTCTACGCTGCGCGATCGGCCGCGCGGTCGGCCGGATGCAGCCAGCCGGCCTCGCACCACTCCTTCAGCAGCGCACGCAGCGCGGGGTCCGCTCCGCGCAGATCGTCCGGGCCCAGCATGCGCCGATCGGCGAGCCGGCGCAGCAGCGCGGCGCCCTGGCCGCTCATGCGATGGGCCTCGCCGTTGATGAACACATGGTGCTCGTCGTACAGCATGCGGGTGCGCCGATCCAGCACCAGCGACTTCAATTGGCGCGGCGCCGACGCGCGCTCGAACCAGACGTCGGGCTTGGGCTCGCTCAGCACTTCGCCGAGCGCGCGCGGCAGCGCCAGCGCATCGCGCTGCATCGCGGCGAGCGCCTGGCGAGCGAACACCCGAAGCTGCGGCGGAATGCGGCCGGGCGCGGCCACGGCCGGCTGGTCCGGGTCGCGGTACAGCGCGGGCGCGCGCGCATCGTCGCCGACCGCGTCCGCGATCCGGTGCATCAGCTCGCGCGCGAGCTCTTGCGCGGCCGGCGCCCGAAAGCCGATCGAACAGGTCATGCAGGCGCCGAGCGCGACGCCGTCGTGCGCCCAGCGCGGCGGCAGGTACAGCATGTCGCCGGGGTCGAGGTCGAGCGTCTGCTCCGGCGTGAA
>JAFECV010000059.1 GCA_018241985.1 Pseudomonadota bacterium
CTGGTGCGGGGTTCGGATCGGACGAGTGAATTCATGTGAATCTCCTGCAGTCATGAACGTCGCGCATTCAACGCGGCATGAATAATCTAGGTCACGCGCGAGCCTTGTTCATTGCGCAAGCTCAAGTTTTCGAGCCCGGTGCGCCTGACGAGGAGATTGAACCGGCACGCCCGAAGCGGGGGCGGCATCTCCACGTGGCGGCGGGTCCGTTTATCGCCACGGCTGTTGAGCCGGATCAAGCACGCTGCGCCGCAGTAGAGTCAACGTTGCGACCATCAGGCCTGAAAGAGGTTGCGCCATGACCGAGAGTTACCTGAATCGCACCCAGGCGGGCCGCCGCCTTGCCGAGCGCGTGGCGACGTTGCGGCTGCCGATGCCGGTCGTGATGGCGCTGCCGCGCGGCGGTGTTCCGGTGGCGCTGGAAGTGGCGCGGGCGCTGCGCGCGCCCGTCGATCTGGCGATGGTGCGCAAGATCGGCGCGCCCGGCCAGCCCGAGTTGGCGGTGGGGGCGGTGGTCGACGGCGATCGCCACGAGGTGCTGCTCGACGAGCACCTCATGGCCGCCACCGGCGCCGACCGCGCGTATATCGACGGGCAGGTGCGGCAGGCCTTGCAGGAAATCGAGCGCCGACGCGGCATCTACCTGCGCGGGCGCCGGCCAACGCCGTTGTACGGGCGCAGCGTGGTCGTCGTCGATGACGGCATCGCGACCGGCACCACGGTGAAGGCCGTGCTGCGCGCGCTCAGGCGCATGGAGCCGGCGCAACTGGTGCTGGCGGTGCCGGTTGCGCCGCCCGAGGCCATCGCCGAGCTGAAAACGCAGGTGGACGCTGTCGTATGCCTGCAGCAACCCGAATGCTTCCACGCGGTCGGGGCCTACTACGACGACTTCACCCAAGTCGGCGACGAAGAGGTGGTTCGAGCGCTGGACGAGGCCGAGACCTGGCTACAGCCCGACGCGGGCGCGTCGGGCGCAGCTGCGGCCGCGGACGTCTGAGGCGCTTCAGGCGCCGGCTGCCGCGGCTGGCGGTAGCGCGTTCCGCACCCGTTGCTGGATCTCGCCAATCGGCAAATGAGTCAGATCGACGTCGAGCGCGGTGCACAGCGCCTTGGCTGCTGCCTGGCTGAGCCGGCTCTTGAGTTCGCCCAGAAACGGGCTGCCGGCGAAGACCGCGATGCGCCCGCAGCGTCCGCCCGACAGCTCCTGGTCGATGCGCTTGGACAGTCGGTCGGCGAACTGCAGGTGCAGCTTGTGCCGCGGATCGATGCGCGGCGCGAAGTTCACGCCGCCGGGGCGGTTGTCCTTGCTGCCGTGGCCTGGGCGATCGGGCCCCTGTTCGCTGGGCTTGCGCCGGGCTTCGCTGTCCTGAGCCAGCGAATCCAGCGGTACCAGGAGGGCGTGGCCCGGCGCGCGCGTGTACAGGCGGGCTTCGATCGAATTGGCGATCAGGATCAGGTCGTGCTTTTGCATGGTCTTGGCTTTGCGAAGTTGGATGGAACAGCCGGCCGGCTTTCAGCGGGCGCCGGCCATTTGATCTGCCCGCACAGCGGGCTGCGGCGAAGCGGGCCTGCTGCTTCGGCCCATGGTGGCCTCGAGCAGTGGCCGCAACTCGGCGAGCGGACGGGTGTTCAACACGTCGGCCGCCCGCAGCCAGCCCCGGCCGGCCTGGCCAATGCCGAAGCGCAGGTGAGCGAAATCGTCGACGCTGTGAGCGTCCGAGTCGATCGCGACCAGCACGCCCTCGTCGCGCGCCATGCGGCAGGCCGGATCGTCCAGGTCCAGTCGCTCGGGCTGGGCGTTGAGCTCGACGAAGCAGCCGCGCTCACGCGCCTTGCGCAACACGCGCGGCAGGTCGATGTCACAGGCCGGCCGCTCGTCGAGAAGGCGGCCTGTCGGGTGCGCGAGCAGGCTGAAGTGCGGACGATCCATTGCGCGCAGCAGCCGCTCGGTCTGCCGTTCGCGCGGCAGGTCGAAGCGATGGTGAATGGCGCCGACCACGAGGTCCAGCCGTGTAAGCACCGTGTCGGGCAGATCGAGCCTCCCGTCCTCGAGGATGTCGACCTCGATGCCCTTGAGCAGGGTGATGCCTTCGAGGCGTGCGTTCAGCTCGTCGATGTCGTCGATCTGGCGCGCCAGCCGCTCGGCATCCAGCCCGCGGGCCATGGCCAGGCGGGCGGAGTGCTCGGTGATCGCCAGGTACTCGAAGCCGCGCCGCCTGGCCGCCAGGGCCATTGCCTCGAGACTGTCGCGGCCGTCGCTCTCGCGCGTGTGGGCATGCAGGTCGCCGCGCAGATCGGACAGGTTCACCAGCACGGGCAGCGCCCTTGCTCGCGCAGCCTCGATCTCGCCGCGATCCTCGCGAAGTTCGGGCGTGATGAAGGGCAGGCCCAGCGCCGCGTACACCGACGCCTCGGTGTCGCCGGCGATGCGCCGGCTGCCGCGGTACGCGCCGTATTCATTGAGCTTGAGGCCGACGTCCTGCGCCAGCTTGCGCAGCGCGATGGTGTGCGCCTTCGATCCGGTGAAATAAAGCCAGGCCGCGCCGAAGCTCGCCGGCGGGACCGCGCGCAGGTCGACCTGCAGGCCGCTGCGCAGCACGACGCTGGCGCGCGTGATGCCGCGCGAGAGCACCCGCTCGACCTGACTGCTGCGCGTGAAGCGCTCCATCACCGGGCTGCCGCGCTCGATCGTCACCAGCAGGTCCAGGTCGCCCACCGTGTCCCGTTGCCGGCGCAGACTGCCGGCAGCCACGGCCTGTTTCACGCCCGGCACGCCGGCCAGCTCAGCGAGGATGGCATCGGCCACCTGCACGGCCACCGAAAGTTTCACCCGCCGCTCCTGCTGCAGCCGGGACTGCACGGCGTCGAGGATCCGTTGCTGCGTCTTCAGTCCGAAGCCGTGCACACCGCTGATCCGCCCGTCCTGGGCCGCTGCGCGCAGTTGCTCCAGCGTTTCGACGCCCAGCTCGTCATGCAGCAGCCGCACCCGCCTCGGACCCAGCCCCGGAATCTTCAGCAGTGCCGTGATCTCCGGCGGCAACTCCTTGCGCAGACGTTCCAGCAGCGCGCAATGGCCGGTGGCGGCGATTTCGGCGATCTTGCTCGCCAGGTCGGGCCCGATCCCCGGCAGGGCATCGAGGTCTTCCCCGTGTTCGACCATTTCCCGGACGCTGCGGCCGAGGCCACCGAGCATGCGCGCGGCGTTGCGGTAGGCCCTGATGCGGAAGGCATTGGCGCCCTGTATGTCGAGCAGATCGGCAATCTCGTCGAAGACGGCGGCAATGTCGGCATTGGCGATGGACATGTTCGTAGGCCTGCGACGACACCTCATCGTCACTTTAGGGAGCGCTGCGCCGCCCGCGTTGCGCTGTGTCAAATGCCCTGTCTGCGGCGGCGCCGGATGCGGCGCTCCCGCCTTGCGCTGGCTCAAGGCGGGGGCGGCCGGAATGCTGCATCGTTGATGGGCAGGACAAATTGCAAGGAGGCCGCAGATGCCCACCACTCGCCTCGATCTTGCGAGCGATACGGCTGCAGTGACCGCGACCGGCGGCGAGGAGCCGGTGATCGTCGACCGACCGGATGGCTATTACTGGCTATCGCCCGACGGGCGCCAGGAGTTCGGGCCGTACGAAAGCCATGAGCTGGCGCAAGCCGCCGGCCGCGCCGCGGGCGCGGAGGACGCGACGCAGGCTTCCGTCGAAGAGCTGGAGCAGGCCGAACGCGAGATCGGCATTGCCGACTGGATCGATCCCGAGACCGGCGAGCCGGCCGAGGGTCAATCACCGCCGCATCTGCAGGAAGACTGACCCCGACGCGAAACAGACAGGGGTCGCCATTGCCGGCTGCGACGCAGATGCGCCGCGCCGCCGCTCAATCCACTTCGATCTCGTTGACCACGGTGTGCACGCCGGGTGCGGACCAGGCCACGCCCTGCGCGGCTTCGCGTTCGCGCCAGGAGTGGACGCGTCCCTGCAGCGTGACCTTGTGGCCGTCGACGCCGACCTGGATGTGCCGCGCTTCACGCGTCGCCTGGCGTGTGAGCGCCTGTTCGATGCGCTGCGAAAGATCGCTCACGCTCGGCGCCGAGCGCAGCGTGATTTCGTTGTTGATGCCGACGACGCCCATCAGCGGCCGGATCGCCTTCTCGACGCTGCGCCGCTGGTAGTCCCATTCGACCTCGCCCTGCAGCGTCACCCAGCCCTTGTCCACCGTCAGCCGGATGGCTTCCGGCGCCACGACGGTATTCCACTTCAGCGCCTGTTCCGCGCTGCCGGCGATGTCGGTATCGCTGCGCCGGTGGTCGGCTGCCAGCTTCACGTCGATTTCCAGGGCGAGAGCCTGCACGCCCGCGACGCGCCGCACCGCGCGGGCGGCGGCGTGCTTCTCCCAGAAGGTTTCCAGGTGCCCGGTCAGCGTCACCACGCCGTCCTTCACCGCCACGCCAATGTCGTTGGCCTTGACCGCAGGATCCCAGTTGAGTTCGGCGATCACGTCCCACTTCAGTTCTGCATCGGTTTTCACGATAGGTCCTTTCCTCGCTGTCATGGCAACGCGCTGATGCCTAGCCTTTGAAAATCTAGGCGCATTGCATGCCCCGCTGGTTGGGCTAGATCAAGGCGCGGCGAGAAACGGATCCGGTTTGGGGCGCTTGCATTCCACCAAAGGGCGAGACGCGCATTACCCGCCGCGCCCGAACCCGAGGCGCAAGCGGGCGGCGAGGTTCCCGCAGGGCGCATCACGCTGCGCTTGATTTGGCGCAAGGCGCATGGGGCGTGGCGGCGTAGAGTGCAGCAGACGATGGCGGTGCGACACCTGGGGATTCACGATGGACCTGGACACTCAAAATCATCTGGTGATGCTGCGTCAGCTGCTGCTGCACCGGCAGCGCGAGCTCAGTTCCGACGTGCATGCGGCGGAGTTGGAGCGGCAGCAGGCGGAGCCGGTGGGCATGCAGGAAGTGTTCGACCAGAAGGACGCAGCTTCGTACCTCCAGTCGGCCGAAGTGGATACCGCGCAGGAACGACTCGAGCGCGATGAGTTGGCCGCGATCGACGCGGCGCTGCAGCGGCTGGACAACGGCAGCTACGGCGATTGCGTCGACTGCGGCAATCCCATTCCGCTGCCGCGGCTCATGGTGCAGCCGGGCGCCCTGCGTTGCGCGGCCTGCCAGTCCGCCCACGAGGGCGGCCGCGCGCAGCGGCCTTGACGATCGCAGCTTGCAACGGTTGGCGCTGCAAGCCGATCCCTACCGCCGACTCGTCGCCGATGGAAACGCAGAGCACCGACGCCGCGCCGGGCCGTGCGCTCGCCTGCGCGCTGCAGCGCAGCCTTGCCGCGCAGACCGGCGAAGCGGTGACGCTGGTCGAGACCCACATCTCCTGGGTGCTGCTGACCGCGCAGATGGCCTACAAACTGAAGAAGCCGGTGCGGCTGCCGTTTCTCGACTTCCGGAATATCGAGGCGCGCAAGGGCTATTGCGAGGAGGAGTTGCGCATCAACCGCCGCACGGCGCCCGAACTGTACCTGGACGTGCTCCCGGTGTGTGGCCCGGCCGACGCGCCCTGCATCGGGGGTGACGGGCCGGCGATCGACTACGTGGTGCGCATGCGGCGCTTCCCGCCCGGCGCGCTGTACGGCGAAATGCTGGTCGCGGGCACGCTGTTGCCGGAGCACGTGGACCGCCTGGCGCAGCGGCTGGCCGCGCTCCATCGCGGCGCACCGGCAGCCGATGCCGGCATGCGATGCGTCGAGCCGCAGCAGGCGGTGGCCGGCGTGCTGTCGGCGCTCGAAGCCGCGCTCGGCGCGTCGCCCGAATCGACGCGCATTGCGTCGCTGCGCGCCTGGTTCGAGGCTCGGACGTCCGTCCAGCACGCCACTTGGCTCGCAAGGCGCGCGGTCGGCGCGGTGCGCGAATGCCACGGCGATCTGCACCTGGGCAACGTGGTGTGGCTGGGCGGCGATGCCGTGCCGTTCGACGCGATCGAGTTCGATCCCGGCCTGCGCTGGATCGACGTGATCAGCGACACGGCGTTTGCCACGATGGACCTGCAGGCCCATGGCCGGAGCGATCTTGCGTATCGCCTGCTCGATGTCTACCTGCAGTGCAGCGGCGACTACGAGGGGCTGGCCTCGCTGCGCTATTACGAGGTCTATCGCGCCGCGGTGCGCGCCCTGGTGAACGCGCAGCTCCAGCGCGGCGCAGGCGGGTCGTGGCCCGACTACATCGGCTGCGCGTTGCGGCTCGCGCAGGGGCCGCTCGGCGGGGCGCGCCTGCTGATCACCTGCGGGGTGTCGGGGTCGGGCAAGTCCACGGTGGCGGCAAGGCTGGTCGCGGCCGCCGGCGCGATCCGCTTGCGCTCCGACGTCGAACGCAAGCGCCTGTTCGGGCTGCAGCCGCTCGAGCGCACGGCGCCGGCCGGCGCGGATCTGTACGCGAGCGAAGCGACGCGGCGCACCTACGAGCGATTGATAGCCTGCGCCCGCAAGGCCCTTCAGAGCGGCTATCCGGTGATCGCCGATGCGGCCTTCCTCAGGCGTGCCGAGCGGCGCGCGTTCGAGGCGCTTGCGGGCGAACTTCGCGTGCCGTTCGCGATTCTTCACTGCCATGCCGAGCGCGAGACGCTGCGCCAGCGCGTCGCCAAGCGCAACGCCGCAGGCCGTGACGCCTCGGATGCCGACGAGGCCGTGCTGCTGCGCCAGCTCGAGCATCAGGAGCCGATCGCCGGTGACGAACGGCATCTGACCTTCGACGTCGTCACCGACTCTTCGGTGGACATCGCTGCGTTGCGCGACCGCTGGCTGGCGCAGGGGCCGGTCGACGGGCAGGAGAGCCTGCAGGGCGCTCGTGGCGGGTGACTCGCGCCTCGCCGCGCCTCACTGTGCCCGCTTGCGTGCGGCGTGATAATCTGGCGCCATGAATCAGATTGCGCTCCGCGACACCGCCGCGTCTCTCGACGAGCGCTGGCGTAAGCCTGCGAATTGACTGAACCCGAGCGCCCGCCCTGGGCGCTGCCTGACTCGGAAAGCCCTCACGTTCGCCGGCGAGACCGGCGCGACCAGACGGATCGCGTGGCGGGCACTTGGTGCGAATGGCACGAAATCAAACGAATCAATGGGTAGAGCGCACATGCTGCTGATGATCGACAACTACGACAGCTTCACCTACAACCTGGTGCAGTATTTCGGCGAGCTCGGTGCCGAGGTCGAGGTGTTCCGCAACGACGAGATCACGGTGGAAGGGATCGCCGAGCGCGCGCCGGACCGGCTGGTGCTGTCCCCGGGGCCGTGCACGCCGGCCGAGGCGGGCGTCTCGGTCCCGGCGATCCGGCATTTCGCCGGCAGGCTGCCGATCCTCGGCGTCTGCCTCGGGCACCAGAGCATCGGCGCGGCGTTCGGGGCCGAAGTCGTCCGCGCGCAGGTGCTGATGCACGGCAAGACCAGCCGGATCACGACCGACGAACGCGGCGTGTTCGCCGGGCTGCCGCGCCAGTTCACGGTGAACCGTTACCACTCGCTGGCGGTCGCGCGCGCGAACCTGCCGGAGGCGCTCGAAGTCACCGCCTGGACCGACGACGGCGAGATCATGGGGCTGCGCCACAGGGAGCTTGCCGTCGAGGGCGTGCAGTTCCACCCGGAGAGCATCCTGACCGAGCACGGCCATGCGCTGCTGAAGAACTTCCTGGCGGCGAGCCGGTGATCCCGTTGCTATCACATCAATAGCTGATAACCAGCACCCATCAAGCGCTGGAGGCGGATATGGCTGATATTTCCACGCAATCACGGGTCGATCTGCGCAGCGACACCGTGACCCGACCCACCGACGCGATGCGCGCGGCGATGTTCGCGGCGCCGCTCGGCGACGACGTGTTCGGCGACGACCCGAGCGTGAACGCGCTGCAGGAGAAGCTCGCGGCGCTGCTCGGCTTCGAGGCGGCGCTGTTCGTGCCCAGCGGCACGCAGAGCAACCTGTGCGCGGTGCTGTCGCACTGCCAGCGCGGCGACGAATACATCGTCGGCCAGATGGCGCACTGCTACCGCTGGGAGGGCGGCGGCGCCGCGGTGTTCGGCAGCGTGCAGCCGCAGCCGCTCGCGCATCAGGCCGACGGCACGCTGCTGCTTGCCGACATCGAGGCCGCGATCAAGCCGGACGATCCGCATTTCGCGCGCACCCGGCTGCTCGCGCTGGAGAACACGCTGGGCGGGCGCGTGATCCCCTTCGACTACCTGCACGAGGCCACGCAGCTCGCCGCGCGGCACGGCCTCGCGCGCCACCTGGACGGCGCGCGGCTGTTCAACGCGGCGGTCGCGCAGGCCGCGCAGGTCGCGGCTGGGCGGCCCGAAGCGCATCCCGACGCGCACCCGAAGCGGGTCGATGTCGTCAGCGAGGCGCGCCGCATCGCGCAGTGCTTCGACACGGTTTCGGTCTGCTTCAGCAAGGGGTTGGGCGCGCCGGTCGGCTCGGCGCTGTGCGGCTCGCGCGAGTTGATCGAGCGCGCGCGGCGCATCCGCAAGAAGGCCGGCGGTGGCATGCGCCAGGCCGGGTTGCTCGCGGCCGGCGCGCTGCATGCGCTGGACCACCACGTCGAGCGGCTCGCCGACGACCATGCGCTGGCGCACCGGCTCGCTAAAGGGTTGGCCGGCATCGCACAGCTCGCGGTCGAGCCGCCGCAGACGAACATCGTGTTCGCCGACCTGGTCGGGCCGGCGCGCGAGCGCTCGGACGCGCTGCTCGCGCACCTGGCGGCGCGCGGCGTGCTCGCGACCGGGCTGTACAGTCTGCGCTTCGTGACGCACCTGGACGTGGATGCGGCCGGTGTCGACCGCGCCGCGGCCGCGGTGCGCGAGTTCTTCGAGGCCTGACGGCCGGCCTTTTGTCACTGTCTTCGTCACTTAGTCAAGCACCGCGACCCTGCATCACGAGGAGCCTCCCATGACCACCGAGAACGTCCGCATCACGCCGCAGGAGGCGCTGCAGCGCACCATCGAGCACCGCGAAATCTTCCACGACGAGATGCTGCACATCATGCGGCTGATCATGAGCGGCGAGATGTCGCCGGTGATGACCGCGGCGCTGATCACCGGCCTGCGCGTGAAGAAGGAGACGATCGGCGAGATCACCGCCGCCGCGCAGGTGATGCGCGAATTCGCGACCAAGGTGCACGTGGCGGACCGCACGCACCTGGTCGACATCGTCGGCACCGGCGGCGACGGCGCGCACACCTTCAACATCTCGACCTGCTCGATGT
>JAFECV010000005.1 GCA_018241985.1 Pseudomonadota bacterium
GTACCGGCTGCAGCCGCACCAGCAGCCAGTGTTGCAGATCGACCTGCACCGCGAGCCGGGCCGGCAGCGCATCGACCGCACCGCGCGGCAGCCAGAACCAGCCGGCGCCATCCCAGCGCAGGCTGCCGGTCGGCGCCCACTTCCACTCGGCGAGCAGCGCAGCCGCCCCCGCCAGCAGCCCGGCCATCGAGAGCGCGGCGCGCCAGCCAAAGCTGTCCAATTGGACCCACCAGAGAAGCGACAGCAGCGCGCCGCAGCACCAGAGCAGGCCCAGCGCCCAGCCCCAGGAGCGCGACCGCGCCACCGGATAGGTGACCGCAGGGGGGCCGCGCATGGAATCGAACGGGGTTGGGACCGCGGATGAAAGCTGGCCGACCCCGCCGGGTGGGCCGCGTTCACGGCGCCCGCTTGAAGATCAGCGTGCCGTTGGTGCCGCCGAACCCGAAATTGTTCTTCGCGGCGTAGTCGATCTTCATTTCACGCGCGGTGTTCGCGCAGTAGTCCAGGTCGCACTCGGGATCGGGGTCGGTCAGGTTGATCGTCGGCGGCGCGATCTGGTCCCGGAGCGCGAGCACGGTGAACACGGATTCGATGCCGCCGGCGCCGCCAAGCAGGTGGCCGGTCATCGACTTGGTCGAGCTCACGACGAGGCCATTCTTCGCGTGGCTGCCGAACGCGAGCTTGATGGCATTGGTTTCGTTCACGTCGCCGAGCGGCGTCGAGGTGCCGTGGGCATTCAGGTACTGCACCTGGTCCGGGGCGAGGCCGGCACTGCGCAGCGCCGCCTGCATCGAACGGCGCGGGCCGTCGACATTCGGCGCGGTCATGTGGAACGCGTCGGAGCCCATGCCGAAGCCGACCAGTTCGGCGTAGATCGTCGCGCCGCGCCGGCTCGCGTGCTCGTATTCCTCGAGCACCAGCACGCCGGCGCCTTCGCCGAGCACGAAGCCGTCCCGGCCCTTGTCCCAGGGCCTGGACGCGGCCGCCGGGTCGTCGTTGCGGGTCGAGAGCGCGCGCGCCGCCGCGAAGCCGCCGACCCCGAGCGGCGAGACCGTGGCTTCCGTGCCGCCGGCCACCATGACGTCGGCGTCGCCGTGCTCGATCAGGCGAGCGGCCATGCCGATGCTGTGCAGGCCGGTGGTGCAGGCGGTGACGACCGCGAGGTTCGGCCCCTGGAAGCCGTGCATGATCGATACATGGCCCGAGACCATGTTGATGATCGACGCGGGCACGAAGAACGGCGAAATGCGGCGCGGCCCGCGCGCCGCGTATTCGACCTGGGTCGCCTCGATCAGCGGCAGCCCGCCGATCCCCGAGCTGACGATCACGCCGATGCGCTCGGCCTGCGCCTCGGCGAGCGCCGCGCCGGTCGGCAGGCCCGCGTCACGGATCGCCTGGATCGAAGCGGCCAGCCCGTAATGGATGAAGGTGTCCATGTGCCGCGCTTCCTTCGCCGGGAAGTACTGCTCGACATCGAACCCCTTGACTTCGCCGGCGAAGCGGCAGGCGAAAGCCGATGCGTCGAAGCGCATGATCGGGGCGATGCCGGTGCGTCCGGCGAGCAGGTTGGCCCAGCCCTCGGCCACCGTGTTGCCCACGGGGCTGATCAGGCCCAGGCCGGTGACGACGACGCGGCGGGTCATGCTCGGCAACCGTTCAAGACCGACAAGCCGCTCAGGCCTTCTGGTGGCTGGTTGCGTAATCGATCGCGTTCTGCACGGTGGTGATCTTCTCGGCGTCCTCGTCCGGAATCTCGATGCCGAACTCGTCTTCCAGCGCCATCACCAGTTCCACCGTGTCCAGCGAATCGGCGCCGAGGTCGGCCACGAAAGCCTTCTCGCCGACGACCTGGGACTCTTCGACGCCGAGCTGCTCGGCAATGATTTTCTTGACGCGTGCTTCGATGTCGCTCATGGTTCCCTCTTAGGGTTGGTTGTGTATAAAAACGCCGATTCTAGCCGGGCCAGGGGCCTTTACCGGGCCGACGGCGACCGCAGTGCGCAGCGCGGCCGCCTGCACCCGATCAGCCCATGTACATGCCGCCGTCCACGTGCAATTCCTGCCCGGTCACGTAGGCCGCCTGCGGCGACGCGAGGTAGGCCACCGCCTGCGCGATGTCGGTCGGCTGGCCCAGGTGCCCCAGCGGGATCTGCGCCAAGAGCGCCTGCTGCTGCTCGGGCGGCAGGCTGGCGGTCATGTCGGTCTCGATGAAGCCCGGCGCGACGCAGTTCACCGTGATGCCGCGGCTGCCGAGCTCGCGCGCGAGCGATCGCGTCATGCCGGCGACGCCGGCCTTGGCCGCGGCGTAGTTCGCCTGGCCCGGGTTGCCGGTCGATCCGACCACGCTGGTGATGTTCACGATGCGGCCGTAGCGCTGCTTCATCATCGTGCGCAGCACCGCGCGGCTCATGCGGAACACCGCGCTCAGGTTGGTGCCCAGCACCGCGTCCCAGTCGCTGTCCTTCAGCCGCATCGCGAGCATGTCGCGCGTGATACCGGCGTTGTTGACCAGCACGTGCAGCGCGCCGTGTTCGCGCACGATCGCGTCGACCAGCGCTTCCCCTGCCGGCACATCGTTGACGTCGAGCACGCGGCCCGCGCAGCCGGGGTGAGCCGCGAGCGCCTGGGTGATGTGCTGCGCGCCGGCTTCGCTGGTCGCGGTGCCGACCACCTTCAGGCCGCGCCGCGCGAGTTCTGCCGCGATCGCCGCGCCGATGCCGCGCGACGCGCCGGTGACCAGCGCGACCTGCCCCTCGAACTGGACCGCCGTCATTGCAGAGCCCCCTTCGCTTCCGCCAGCGTCGCGGGATCGTACAGCGCGAGGCCGGTGAGTTCGGCGTCGATGCGCCGCACCATGCCGGCCAGCACCTTGCCCGGCCCGCATTCGACCACGGTCGTGAGGCCGCGCGCCTTGATCGCCGCGACGCATTCGACCCAGCGGACCGGGCGCCAGGCCTGGCGCACCAGCGCATCGCGAATGCGGGCCGGATCGATCTCGACCGCGACGTCCACGTTGTTCAGCACCGGAATCCGCGGCGCCGCCAACTCGACCGCGGCCAGCCGCTCGGCCAGCCGTTCGGCCGCGGGTCGCATCAGGCTGGAGTGGAACGGCGCCGACACCGGCAGCGGCAGCGCGCGCTTCGCGCCGGCCGCCTTCAGCGCCGCGCAGGCCTGCTCCACCGCAGCCTTGCTGCCGGCGATCACGGTCTGCGCCGGATCGTTGAAGTTGACCGCCTCGACCACCTCGGCCGAGCCGGCACCGAACGATCGCGTCACCTCGGCGCAGCCGGCGACCACCTGCTGCGCGTCCAGGCCCAGCACCGCCGCCATCGCGCCGGCACCGACCGGCACCGCGTCCTGCATCGCCTGCGCGCGAAAGCGCACCAGCGGCGCCGCCTGCGCCAGCGTCAGCACGCCGGCGGCGACCAGCGCCGAATACTCGCCCAGCGAATGGCCGGCGACCAGCGCCGGCGCGGCGCCGCCCTCGGCGATCCAGGCGCGGTACGCGGCAACGCCGGCCACCAGCATCACCGGCTGGGTGTTGGTGGTCAGCGCGAGCGCTTCCTTGGGGCCTTCGTGGATCAGGCGGGCGATGTCCTCGTGCAGCGCGTCGGACGCCTCGCCCAGCGCCTGCGCAACCGCGGGATGGTCGCCCCAACTATCCAGCATGCCGACCGACTGCGAACCCTGACCGGGAAAGACGAAGGCGAAGGATTTCATGAATTGATAGCAAATTAGCGCGCAAACGCCCGGAAATTCTTCGTGGTGTGCTACAAATTAAGTAGCACCGCACCCCAGGTGAAGCCGCCGCCGACGCCTTCGAGCAGCAGCGTGTCGCCGCGTTCGACGCGGCCGGACCGCACCGCGGCGTCGAGCGCGAGCGGGATCGACGCCGCCGAGGTGTTGCCGTGCTCGCCCACCGTGACCACGACCTTGTCCATCGACACCTTCAGCTTGCGCGCGGTGCTCTGCATGATGCGCACGTTCGCCTGGTGCGGAATCAGCCAGTCGATGTCGGCCTCGGTCTTGCCGGCCTTGGCGAGCACCGCCCGCGCCGCCTTGTCGAGCACGCCGACCGCGAGCTTGAACACCGCCTGCCCGTCCATCTTCAGCAGCGGATCGCCGAGCACCTGCCCGCCGGAGACGCTGCCCGGCACGCACAGGATGCCGACATGGCTGCCGTCCGCATGCAGTTCGGTCGCGAGCACGCCCGGCTGGTCCGAAGCCTCCAGCACCACGGCGCCGGCGCCATCGCCGAACAGCACGCAGGTGGTGCGGTCGTTGAAGTCGAGGATGCGCGAGAACACCTCCGAGCCGACGATCAGCGCGCGCCGCGCGCCGCCGGAGCGGATCATCGCGTCGGCGACGGAGAGCGCGTAGACGAAGCCGCTGCACACCGCCTGCAGGTCGAACGCCGGGCAGCCGGCGATGCCGAGCTTGTGCTGCAGGATGCAGGCGGTGGCCGGAAACACCATGTCCGGCGTCGAAGTCGCGACGATGATCAGGTCGATGTCGGAAGGCGTGCGGCCGGCGGCCGCCAGCGCCATGCGCGACGCCTCCAGCGCGAGGTCGCTGCAGTTCACGCCGGGTGCGCAGAAATGCCGCGCGTGGATGCCGGTGCGCTCGACGATCCACGCGTCGGAAGTCTCGACCCCCTTGGTTGCCAATTCAGCCGCCAGGTCGGCGTTGCTGACCCGGCGCGGCGGCAGGTAGCTGCCGGTGCCGGTGATGCGGGAATAGCGTGTCATCGCGGATTCGGTGTCGGTGCCGGCGCCTGCGACCCCGGTTCGGCATGGGCCAGCAGCGGCGCTGCATGCGCGATCCGGGCCTGGACCCGGTCCAGCAGATTGTGTGATGCGGCATCATACGCGCGGCCGAGCGCGCAGCCGAACGCGAACGCGTCGGCCGACCCGTGGCTCTTGAACACCAGGCCGCGCAGGCCGAGCAGCGCCGCGCCGTTGTAGCGCCGGTGGTCCATGCGGCGCTTGAACGCCTTCAGCACCGGGGAAGCCGCCAGCGCGAGCAGCCGGGTCAGCAGGTTGCGCGAAAACTCCTCGCGCATGAAGCCGCCGATCATCGTCGCGACGCCCTCGGTGGCCTTCAGCGCCACGTTGCCGACGAAGCCGTCGCACACCACGATGTCGGTGCTGCCCTTGAAGATGTCGTTGCCCTCGACGTTGCCGTGGAAGTTCAGGTCGCCCTCGCTCGCGGCGCGGCGCAGCAGCTCGCCCGCCTGCTTGATCACCTCGCTGCCCTTGATCGCCTCCTCGCCGATGTTGAGCAGGCCCACGCTCGGGCTCTCGTTGCCGGCCAGCACCGACACCAGCGCCGAGCCCAGCACCGCGAACTGCAGCAGGTGCTCGGCGCTGCAGTCGACGTTCGCGCCGAGATCGAGCACCGTGGTCGCGCCGCCGCGCGCGTTCGGGATCTGGGTCGCGATCGCCGGCCGGTCGATGCCGTCGGGGGTCTTGAGCAGGTAGCGCGCGATCGCCATCAGCGCGCCGGTGTTGCCGGCCGACAGCGCGGCCTGCGCGGCGCCGTCCTTGACCTGCTGGATCGCCACGCGCATCGAAGAGTCCTTCTTCTTGCGCAGCGCGACCTCGATCGTGTCGTCCATGCCGACGACCTCGGTCGCCGGAACGACGCGCGCGCGCGGATGCGCGAACGACGCCAGCCGATCCGGCAGGCCGACCAGCAGCACCGCGGCGTCGGGATGGGTGTCGAGAAACTGCCGGCACGCCGGCAGCGTGACCGAAGGGCCGTGGTCGCCCCCCATGCAATCGACCGCGAGCGTGATCATCGGATCAGCGCGTCACGACAGCAGGCCGCGACCGGGCGGCGCCGGGGCCCGCGGCAGCCAAGGCCTTAATCTCTTAAGCCTCGGACTTGTTCTTCAGCACCTGGCGCCCGCGGTAGAAGCCGTTCGGGCTGATGTGGTGGCGCAGATGGGTCTCGCCGGTGGTCGGCTCGACCGCGAGGCCCGGCACCGCGAGCGCGTTGTGCGAGCGGTGCATGCCGCGCTTGGACGGCGATTTCTTGTTCTGCTGGACGGCCATGATCGGCTCTCCTGGATCTGGAAAAAACTAAAGTCGAGAGATGCGAGCGCGCACTGTGCGCGGACAAATACCTGGACGCTTCACGCACGCTCTGCGGCGCGCCGGGCAAAGGCATCGATTATAGAGCAACCCTCTGATTTAATTGGGTTTATCCCGCTTGAGGCGTTCCAGCGCCGCGAACGGGCCGGGATCGGCGGCCTCTGCCTCGTCGAACGCCGCGTCGCGCGCCGACAGCTTGACCGGGGTCGGGCAGGCCTCGTGCATCGGCACCAGCGGCAGCGCGAGCAGCAGTTCGTCCTCGACCAGCGCGCGCAGGTCGAAGCCGTGGCTTTGCACCAGCACGTCTTCCTCGCTGATCTCGTCCTCGGCGGCGGCGGTGTCCTCGTCGGCAACGAAACGGAACACTCGGTCCACCGCCAGCGGCACGTCGACCCGGCCGAGGCAGCGCTGGCAGGTCAGCGGCACGACCGCATCGGCCTCGAGGTGCAGCCAGGGCTGCGCGCCGGCGCCGGACCCGGCCCGCCATTCACCCTGCGCCCGCCAGTTCACAGGCAAATCGGCTCCAAGCCCATGTGCTTCCTGCATCAGGCGCTTGTATTTTTGTAGCGTGTCGTGCGCGGCGAGCTGCCCACCGGCTTGCGCGAACGCAGCGATGTCGAGGTGCGCAGGATCGAACGCGGTCTTCATCGGGCCAGTGTAAGAGAATTCGTCGCGAGAGAGCCCGCCATGACCGCCCCCACTGCCCTCCCCGATTCCCCGCTCGCCGACCCGTCCGGCCCCACGCCGCCCGCGCTGGTGCTCGGCTCGACTTCGCGCTACCGGCGCGAGCTGCTCGAGCGGCTGCGCCTGCCGTTCACGGTCGAAGCGCCGCAGGTCGACGAGACGCCGCGGCCCGGCGAGGCCCCGGCCGCGCTGGCGCTGCGGCTGGCGCTGGCCAAGGCCTATGCGGTCGCAAACCGGCATCCGCGCGCCGTGGTGATCGGCTCGGACCAGGTCGCCGAGCTGGACGGCGAACCGCTCGGCAAACCCGGCGACCATGCGCGCGCGACCGGGCAGTTGCGCCGCATGCGCGGGCGCACGGTGGTCTTCCACACCGCGCTGGCCGTGGTGCGGCGTGACACGGGGTTCGAGCAGGCCGAGATTGCGCAGGTGCGGGTGCGCTTTCGCGAATTGACCGATGCCGAGATCGAAGCCTATCTGCGCGCCGAGCAGCCGTACGACTGCGCCGGCAGCGCGAAGAGCGAGGGCCTGGGCATCGCGCTGCTCGATGCGATCGACAGCGACGACCCGACCGCGCTGGTCGGCCTGCCGCTGATCCGCACCTGCCGAATGCTGCGCGCCGCCGGCCTGCGGCTGCCGTGATGGACGAACCCGGCACTGCGCCGCGCGGCCGGCTCTACCTGGTGCCGGCGCCGCTGGACTTCGGCTGCGACCCAGTGCCGCTCGAACAGGTGCTGCCGGCCGCCACGCTGGAGGTCGCGGCGCGCCTGCCGGTCTGGATCGCCGAGAACGCGAAGACGCTGCGCGCCTACCTGAAGCGGGTCGGCGCATCGCACCCGCTCGCGCATCCGCTGCAGGCGCTGCGCATCCAGCAACTGCCGCGCACGGTGCACAAGCACGGCGACCAAGCGGCCGGGTTGGCCGGGTTCGATGCGCGCGATCTTCTCGCGCCGGCGCTCGGCGGCGACGACATCGGCCTGGCCAGCGAGGCCGGCATGCCGGCGGTGGCGGACCCTGGCGCGTCGGTGGTGCGCGCGGCGCACGAACTCGGTCTCGCGGTGATCCCGCTGATCGGCCCGGTGGCGCCGCTGCTCGCGCTCGCGGCCAGCGGCCTGAACGGGCAGAGCTTCGCCTTCGTCGGCTACCTGCCGACGGAACCCGCCGCGCGCGCCGCGCGCATCCGCGAGCTCGAGGCGCTGGCGCTCACAAGCGGCCAGACGCAGCTCTTCATCGAAACGCCGTATCGCAACAGCGCGCTGCTGCAGGCGCTGCTGCAAACGCTGCAGCCACGCACGCAGCTCGCGGTCGCCAGCGGCCTGACGCTCGCGTCCCAGGCGATCGCGAGCCGCCCCGTCGCAGCCTGGCGCCGCGGCGCGGCGCGTATCGACGATCGCGTACCGGCGGTGTTCGCGATCGGGCGCTGATTCGCCGGCCGCCGCGGCTCAGTGCAGCGCCGGCAGCTTCATCAGCTCGTGCACCGCGCCGGCCCCGATCGATGCGCCGAAGCGCCGCGCCAGCCGCTCGGCCATGTTCTCGCGCTGCGTGTAGTCGACGATCTCGTTGGTCTTGACCACGTCGCGCGTGACCGAGCCCAGGCTGCCGAGCTGGTCCGCGAGTCCCATCTGGACCGCCTGCTGGCCGGTCCAGACCAGGCCGCTGAAGGTGTCGGGCGATTCCTTGAGCCGCGCGCCGCGCTCCTTCTTGACCACGTCGATGAACTGCTGGTGGATCTGGTCCAGCATCACCTGCGCGTAGGCGCGCTGCTGGTCCGACTGCGGGCTGAACGGGTCCAGGAACCCCTTGTTCGCGCCGGCGGTCAGCAGGCGCCGCTCGACGCCGAGCTTGTCCATCAGCCCGGTGAAGCCGAAGCCGTCGATCAGCACCCCGATGCTGCCGACCAGGCTCGCCTTGTCGACGAAGATGCGGTCGGCGGCGACGGTCGCGTAGTAGGCCGCCGACGCGCAGGTGTCCTCGACCACGGCGTAGATCGGCTTCTTGTACTTCGCCTTCAGCCGCAGGATTTCGTCGTTGATGATGCCGGCCTGCACCGGGCTGCCGCCCGGCGAATTGCACAGCAGCACGAGCGCGCGCGTACCCGAATCCTCCAGCGCATTGCGCATGCCGGCGATCACGCCGTCCGCGCTGGTCTCGCCGCCGGCGCCGATTTCGCCGCGGATTTCGACGACTCCAGTGTGCGGCGTCGTCTTGTCGGTGCTGACGCTGGTGCGTTGCAGCAGGACCCAGGCCAGCACGATGAAGAACGCAAGCCAGGCGAGGCGCACGAAGATGCGCCAGCGGCGCGCGCTGCGCTGCTCGGCCAGCGCCGAGAACGCGAGCCGCTCGAGCGTGGCGCGCTCCCATCCCGGGGTCGCGGTCGGCCCTGGTTTTGCTCCTGATTCGGTAGCGTTATCTGATTGATCCATAAGGGCTCCCTGGCAATTTCAGCCCGAAACTCAGAATGCGGCGGGCTGCAGATTGTAGGCGGAGCGCCAGTGCACGACGCCGTCCTGTTCGGCGAGCTCGATCGACACCAGGCCGCCGCGGCAGGGGCCGCCGACGCAGGCGCCGTCCTGCGGGCGGTACACCGCGCCGTGCGTGGCGCAGATCAGCCAGCGGCCGGTGTCGTCGAAAACGCGGTTCGGCTGGAAGTCGAGCTCCATCGCCACGTGGCTGCATCGGTTCAGGTAGGCATGCACCCGGCCTTCGAACCGGATCGCGAACGCGCGGCAGGTCTGGCCTCCGAACACCACGTCGAACGGCACCGCCAGGCCGCCGTCGCGCAGCTCGGCCGCGTTGCACAGCGCGATCCACTCGCTCATCCGTTGCAGAGCAGCCAGTCGCGCAGATCGGCGACCGTATGGGCGACATGCCGCGGCGCGAGTTCGGCGAAGTCGCCGCTGTCGTGGGCGCCGTAGCTCACGCCCAGGCTGGCGCAGCCGGCATTCTTCGCCATCAACAGGTCGTGCGTGGTGTCGCCGATCATCAGCGTGCGCTCGGGAGGCACGTCGAACTCGGCCATCAGTTCGCGCAGCATCAGCGGATCGGGCTTGCCGGCGGTCTCGTCGGCGGTGCGCGAGCCGTCGAACAGGGTTTCCAGCCGCGCGATGCGCAGCGCATCGTTCAGCCCACGCCGGCTCTTTCCGGTCGCGACCGCTAGCAGGTGATGCCGCGATCTGAGCTGCTCGAGCAAAGGCTGCACGCCCTCGAACAGCACGATGTCGTGCTGGCGCGCCAGGTAATGATGGCGGTAGCGCGCGGCCAGTTCCGGATAGCGCGCGGCCGGCACGTCGGGCGCGGCGTGAGCAAGCGCGTCGACCAGGCCCATACCGATCACGTAGGCCGCCCGCTCGTCGCTGGGCACGATGCCGCCGACGTCGCGCACCGCGAGCTGGATGCAGTGCGTAATGATCGCGGTCGAATCGAACAGCGTGCCGTCCCAGTCGAACGCGATCAGGTCGAACTGGCGCGCACGCGCGATCTCATTCAGCATGGGTAAGAAAACCTTGCAAAGCCGCAGGCAGCGGGGCCTCGAGTTCGACCCGCTCGCCGCTTGCCGGATGGGTGAACTGTAACCGCCATGCGTGAAGAAACATGCGCTGCAGCGCGGCATCACCCTGCATCTTCTGCAGCGATTTGTTGCGCGCGAAATCGCCGTACTTGTCGTCGCCGGCGATCGGGTGTCCCTGCGACGCCAGATGCACCCGGATCTGGTGCGTGCGGCCGGTGCGTATCGTCACCTCGAGCAGCGTGAAGCCGGGCAGCCGGCGCGCGACGCGCACCAGCGTGACCGCGCGCCGTCCCGCCGGGTCGGCGGGCGCGACCACCCGCACGCGCCGCTCGCCGCCACTGCCGCTGCTATCCGCGAGCTGGTATTTGTACAGCGGCGCGTCGATCACCCGGGTCGCGGCCGGCCAGTCGCCGAGCACCAGCGCCAGATAGGTCTTGCCGGTCTCGCGGCGGCGGAACTGCTCCTGCAGCGCGGTGAGTGCGCTGCGCTTCTTCGCCAGCAGCAGCACGCCGCTGGTCTCGCGGTCGAGCCGGTGCGCGAGTTCCAGAAAGCGCGCACCACCCACCTCGCCGTAGTGCCGGGCGCGGCGCAACTGCTCGATCACCCCGAAGCTCACGCCGCTGCCGCCATGCACCGCGACGCCGGCCGGCTTGTCGACCACGAGCAGCCAGTCGTCCTCGAGCAGCAGCGGAAACTCGCGCGCCGGCGCCGCCGCCCCGTCTGTGCCGCCTCGCCCGCGGCGCGCGCCGCGACCCGCAGCGGCGGCAGCCGCACCCGGTCGCCGGCCTGCACCCGGCTGTCGGCGGCGGCGCGGCCCTGGTTCAGCCGCACCTCGCCGCTGCGGATAATGCGGTACACATGGGTCTTGGGCACGCCCTTCAAGCGACGCAGCAGGAAGTTGTCCAGTCGCTGCCCCGCGCTTTCCGCGTCGACCGTGACCGATGTCGCTCGCGGCGGCGCGGCAGCGCGCGGGCCGGGCAACGGCGGCTCTATAATGCGTTTCACCAGCAGCGTGTGGTAAGTGCTTGACAGAGTTCGAGTTTAGGACACCGCGCTGCACTGGTAGGTGGATGCCGCTTGCAGGAGAGGGCCCGCCATCCTGGCCCCAAAGCGCCAGGGGGCGGCCGGCCTAGTGAGTCGGGACGACGCCGTTGAAACTCTGATACGGAATACCCAATATCCGGCGGCGCCGCGCACTGCGGCCGGCCGCCGGAGGATCGAAGCGAGAACCCCGGTGCTGACGGTGCTGATTCAAACCCTTTGGCGATGGCTGCTGCCGTCGGCCATGGCGTTGGATCGGCCGTGCGTCGATGCGCCGCCGCTGTGGCCCGCGACTTATGCGGCCACCCGCGGCATCCGGCCGTTGCTCGCCCGACTCCACGTGCCCCTGCCTCGTCCACCGAGCCCGCCGGGCTCGGCGTAGACCTGCGCGTTTCGGCAATTCCATTCGTTTCAACGCGTCGCCTCAGGCATCGTTGGCCCGCCATGGGCCCATGAGTGTTTGAAGAGACCAAAGGAGACGCACCGTGAAACGGATGCTGATCAATGCCACCCAGGCCGAAGAGCGCCGGCTGGCCATCGTCGACGGGCAGAAGCTCCTCGACTACGAAATCGAGATCGAGGGGCGCGAGCAGCGCAAGGGCAACATCTACAAGGCGGTCGTCACGCGCGTCGAGCCGTCGCTCGAGGCCTGCTTCGTCGACTACGGCGAGGACCGCCACGGCTTCCTGCCGTTCAAGGAAATCTCCAAGCAGTTCTTCGCCGAAGGCGTCGCGCCGAGCCAGGCCCGGATCAACGACGTGATCCGCGAAGGCCAGGAACTGATCGTCCAGGTCGAGAAGGAAGAACGCGGCAACAAGGGCGCGGCGCTGACCACCTTCATCTCGCTGGCCGGCCGCTACGTGGTGCTGATGCCGAACAACCCGCGCGGCGGCGGCGTCAGCCGCCGCATCGAGGGCGAGGACCGCGCCGAGCTGAAGGAGGCGATGGACCAGCTCGAATACCCGAAGGGCATGTCCATCATCGCGCGCACCGCGGGCATCGGCCGCACCGCGCCCGAACTGCAGTGGGACCTGAACTACCTGCTGAAACTGTGGGGCGCGATCGACGGCGCGGCCAAGGGCGGCAAGGGCGCGTTCCTGATCTACCAGGAGTCGAGCCTGGTGATCCGCGCGATCCGCGACTACTTCAACAGCGACATCGGCGACATCCTGATCGACACCGACGACATCTACGATCAGGCGCACCAGTTCATGGCGCACGTGATGCCCGAGCATGCCGCGCGCGTGAAGCGCTATCGCGACGACGCGCCGCTGTTCTCGCGCTTCCAGATCGAGCACCAGATCGAATCGGCGTATTCGCGCACGGTGCAGCTCCCGTCGGGCGGCGCGGTCGTGATCGACCACACCGAGGCGCTGGTGTCGATCGACGTGAACTCGGCGCGCGCGATCAAGGGCGGCGACATCGAGGAGACCGCGACCCGCACCAACCTGGAAGCCGCCGACGAGGTGGCGCGCCAGATGCGGCTGCGCGACCTGGGCGGCCTGATCGTGATCGACTTCATCGACATGGAGGAGAGCAAGAACCGCCGCGAGGTCGAGAACCGGCTGCGCGACGCGCTGCGCCAGGACCGCGCACGCGTGCAGTTCGGCTCGATCAGCAAGTTCGGCCTGATGGAGATGAGCCGCCAGCGCCTGAAGCCCGCGCTCTCCGAGGGCGCGTCGATCCCCTGCCCGCGCTGCGGCGGCTCGGGCCATATCCGCGACACCGAGAGCTCGGCGCTGCAGATCCTGCGCGTGATCCAGGAAGAGTCGATGAAGGACAACACCGCGTCGGTGATGTGCCAGGTGCCGGTCGAGGTCGCGTCGTTCCTGCTGAACGAGAAGCGCACCGAGATCGCGAAGATCGAGCTCAAGCAGCGGATCAACGTGCTGATGGTGCCGAACAAGACGCTGGAGACGCCGAACTACCGGCTCGAGCGCCTGAAGCACGACGACCCGCGTCTCGACGGCATGGAGGTCAGCTACAAGCTGGCCGAGGAGTTCGACGACGCGGACGCGGTCACGCGCCGCTCGCAGGAGCGCACCAACCGGCAGGAGCCGGTGATCAAGGGCGTGCTGCCCGACGCGCCGGCGCCGGTGGCCGTGCCGCGCGCCGAGACCCGGCCCGCCGCCGAATCGACACCGGCAGCCGCGCCCGTTCCCGCATCGACGCCTGCTCCTGCTGCGGCCGTGCCGGCCGAAGGCGGCCTGATGGGCTGGCTCAAGGGCCTGTTCGGCGCGCGGCCGATGCCGTCCACGCTGCCGCCGCCCGCTGCGCCGGCAGTTCCGCAGGAAGGCCGCGGCGAACGTCGCGGCGAAGGCCATCCGGCGCGCGACGGTGAGCGTCGAGAGGGTCGCGAGGGGGGTCGGCGTGGCGACGGCCGCGGACGCGGCGGTCGTGGGCGCGGCAGCCGCGACGGCGAACGAAGCCAGGACGAGCGCGCACGCGGCACGGCCGAGTCGGCGGCGCAGGCCCCGGGCGCGCGCGACGACGGCCGCAACGGCCGCGGCGGTGAACGGCGCGGAGACCGCGGCCGCGATGGCCGCGACCGGCGCGATGCAAGCCCGCAGGCGGAATCCGGCGACTTGACCGAGGCCCGCACCGAGCGCGCGCCGCGCAATGCCGAACGTGGCGAACGTGGCGAACGTGGCGAACGTGGCGAACGCGCCGATCGACGCGAGCGCGGCGGACGCAGCGAACAGGGCGAGGCGCGCCGCGACCGGCCGCCGCGCCCCGACAACGCCGGCGCTGCGGCCCAGGCTGCAGGCCACCCCGAAGCGCTTGCCGAGTCGAACGCAGATGCGCAGGCAATTGCCGCCGGCTTTGACGCCGAGGGCGCGCCGGCCGCCGACCGGACGGCCGAGCGCGGCGACGGCCCGCGCCGCTCACGCGACCGCTACGGCCGCGACCGGCGCGAGCGCGGACCGCGCGAGGCTGCCGGCACGGAAGCCGATGCAGCGGCCATGCCGCAGGCCGAGCCCGACGCCGCCGGCGCCGATCAGCGCGAAGAAGCGAGCGCGCGGCGGCGTTCGTACTTCGATGCGCCGACGGCGGCCGCATCGGATCAAGCCGTTGTGGTGCCCTCCGCGCCCAGCGGCGCAGCACCGGCGGGCGACACGGTTGCGGCACCGCAAGCGCCCGCAGCGGCGCACGAACTGCCCAAGGTCGCCGCGTTCGATCTGCCGCTTGCGCAGCTCGCGCAGATCGCGACGGACTCCGGGCTGCAATGGGTGAACTCCGATGCCGACAAGATCGCCGCCGCGCAAGCCGCGATCGCCGCCGAGCCGCCGGCCATCCATGTGCCGCGCGAGCGGCCGGCACCGGTCGTGGTCGACGAAGGCCCGCTGGTACTGGTCGAGACACGCAAGGACCTGCACACGCTGGTGCTGCCGTTCGAGCAGCAACCGCACTGACCGGCGAACGCAGCGGACCCAGGTCCGCAGCCCTCGAACCGGACGGCGATACCGTCCGGTTTTTTTTTCGCTTGCAAAGACGCGTCGCTGCACGCGCGCGGGGTGAGACTATTTCACGAGATCAGTGAATAGCCTAAATCTATTGATAGATTAAATATATTCAATTTCTAATATAATAGTACATAACTATAATAAGTGCATCCCGATCGTTTTGCTTCATCAACCCAAGGAGAAAGAAATGTCCCTGATCAACAGCAAGGTCCAGCCGTTCAAGGCACAGGCGTTCCGCAACGGCGAATTCGAGGAAGTGACCGAACAGAACCTGTCGAACGGCAAGAACTGGTCGGTCGTGATCTTCATGCCGGCGGCGTTCACCTTCAACTGCCCGACCGAAATCGAAGACGCGGCCGAGCACTACGCCGAGTTCAAAAAGGCGAACACCGAAGTGTTCGTCGTGACCACCGACACGCATTTCAGCCACAAGGTCTGGCACGAAACCTCGGATGCGGTCGGCAAGGCGAAGTTCTACCTGGTCGGCGATCCGGCGCACCGGCTGACCCACGCATTCGGGGTGCACATCGAGGACGAAGGCCTGGCGCTGCGCGGCACCTTCGTGATCGACCCGAGCGGCACGATCAAGACGATGGAAGTGCATTCCAACGAGATCGCACGCGACGTGAAGGAGACGCTGCGCAAGCTCAAGGCGGCGCAGTACACCGCCGCGCATCCGGGCGAGGTCTGCCCGGCGAAGTGGAAGGAAGGCGAGAAGACGCTGAAGCCGTCGATCGACCTCGTCGGAAAGATATAAGCCGGCGGCTACTGCGCGCGCCGATGGCGGCGTTGCGCGGTGCTCGCAATCCTCACGTACCTGCAAGTACGTTCCGGTT
>JAFECV010000600.1 GCA_018241985.1 Pseudomonadota bacterium
GCGCGACTTGGTGATCGCGGTGCCGTTCTTGAGCGACCTTGCCTCCAAGCGCGACGTGGTGGTGCGGCCGCGGCTCGCGTTCACGCTGAACGGCAGCCATTTCGATTCGGCGGCCCAGGGCACGCCGTTCGCGCAGACGCGCAAGACCGACGCGACGCTCAAGCTGGCGGGGTTCGACGTCACGCCGTACCTGGGCTACATCCCGGCCGACCTGCCGGTGCGGCTCAAGGCCGGCGTGCTCGACGCGGACTTGCGGCTCGCGTTCGAGCAGACCACGTCCCCGTCGGTGATCCTGAGCGGGACGCTGCGGGCCAGCCATGTCCGGGTCGACGACGCGAAGGCGGACGAACTGCTGGCATTCGACGGCCTCGATGTCGCGCTGACCGACCTGAAGCCGTTCGCGCGCGTCGTCGACGTGGCGTCGATCGCGCTGACGAACCCGAAGCTGAGCGCCCGGCGCGACGCGAACGGCCGCATCAACCTCGATCTGGCCGCGCCCGCGACCAAGGCCGCGGGCGCGGCGGCGCCCAAGGATCTGGCCCAGGAAGCGGCGAAGAGCGCGACCAAGAGCGCAACCAAGGACACGGAGGCGCCACAGCCGGCCGCTGGCGCCAGCGCACCCCAGTCCGCGCCCGCGCCGGCCGAACCCGCCGACGCATGGAAGGTCGCGATCGCAAAGGTCGCGGTGCGCGGCGGCACCGTGCTGTGGACCGACGACAGCACGGCGCCGCATGCGCAGGCCGCGCTGCATGACCTGGAACTCGACGCCGCCAGCATCGCGCTGCCGTTCGCGAAGCCGCTGCAGTTCAGCGGCTCCGCCGCGCTGGACGCGCCCGCCGGATCGGGCAAGGCGCCGGCGGCCGCGACGATCACCTTCGGCGGATCGGCGACCGACCGCATGGCCAGTGTCGCGGTCAACGCCCGGGCGATCCCGCTGGCCGTGGCCGCGCCGTACCTGGCCGCGTACCTGGAGCCGCGAGTCGATGGCGTGCTCGGGGCGCAGGTGAACCTGGACTGGAAGGCGGCGGGCGAACAACCAGCATCGGACAAGGCATCGGACAAGGCGGCGAAGGCGCAATCGACCGACGCGCCGGGCGCGCTCCACGTCGGCGTCAAAACGCTGACCCTCGACGGCGTCGCGCTGGTCGAGTCGCAGTCGGCCCGGACTGCGCCGCAGACCAAGCCGGCCAAGGTGGCCAAGCAGGCCAAGCCGGTCGCGAAGGCCAGAGCGACCCGAGCGCCCAGTGCAGCGGATGCGGCGGCGCTGCCCAGCGTGAAGCGGATCGAGGTGACCGACGCGCAGGTCGACCTGGCGCGGCAGACGGTCAGCGTCGACAAGCTCAGCGTGACCGATCCGCATACCGGCGTCGAGCGCGGCGCCGACAAGCAGTGGATGTACCAGCGCTGGATCAAGACCGCTGCCAGCCCGGCAGCAACCCGGAAATCGGCAGCAACCCAAAAATCAGAACGAAATCACCCGAATGCCAAGGCAGTACCTTGGCAGGTTGCTATCAAAGAAATAGCATTGGACGGCGGCGAGGTGGCTTACCGCGACGAGGCGGTGGCCCGGCCGGTGGCGTTCCAGGTGTCGGCTTTGAAGCTCGACCTGAAGAACTTCGTGCTCGACGGCACCAAGCCGCTGCCGCTGGTCGTGTCGGCGCGGGTCGGCGCCGGGCGCATCGAGCCGGGGCGGCTGGACTACCACGGCGATGTCGGCCTCGCGCCGCTG
>JAFECV010000601.1 GCA_018241985.1 Pseudomonadota bacterium
CGCGGTGTGTTCGGCGCAAGGCCAGCCGCTTCCGGAAGTGACGAAACCAGTGAAGCGGCGAGCGTGGGAACGCCGGTGCCGGAGCCGCGGCTCGACACGCTGCTGCCGCTGGTCGCGCTCGGCACCGTGGCCGACGTGGTGCGGCTCGACGCGAACAACCGCCGCCTCGTCGCGCAGGGACTGAAGCGCATCCGCGCCGGCTTCGCGCCCGCCGGCATGCAGAGCCTGATGCGCGCCGCCGGGCGCGACGCGCGCGCCGCGACCACGTTCGACCTCGGCTTCGCGCTCGGGCCGCGCATCAACGCCGCCGGGCGCCTCGCCGACATGACGCTGGGCATCGAATGCCTGCTGACCGACGACGCGGCGGGCGCCGACGAGCTGGCACAAGCGCTCGATGCGATCAACCGCGAGCGGCGCGAGATCGAGGGCGGCATGCGCGATGCGGCATTCGCGCTGGCCGAGCCGCTGCTGGGCGGTGACGGCGCCGACGCGCGCATGCCGAGCGCGCTCTGCCTGTTCGACGCCGGGTTTCACGAAGGCGTGGTCGGCATCGTCGCCTCGCGCATCAAGGACCGCTTGCACCGCCCGGTCTTCGTGTTCGCGGCGAGCCGCGCGCCGGGCCGCGGGCACGAACTCAAGGGCTCGGGCCGATCCATTGCCGGCTTTCACCTGCGCGACGCGCTGGACCTCGTCGCCAAGCGCCACCCCGGCCTGCTGCTGCGCTTCGGCGGTCACGCGATGGCGGCCGGTTGCACCATTGCCGACGACGGCCTCGAGCGCTTCCAGGGCGCGTTCGCCGAGGTCGCGGGGGAATGGCTGGATGCGTCGACGCTGGAGCGCCGGCTCGATACCGACGGCGCGCTCGATCCGAAGTACCGGCGCGCGGACCTGGCGGACACGCTGCGGCGCGCGGTCTGGGGCCAGGGCTTCGCCGCGCCGCTGTTCTGCGAGGAGGTCGAGGTGCTGTCGCAGCGGCTGGTCGGCAGCGGCCATCTGGCGCTCAAGCTCAGGCACCAGGGGCAGCCGGTGGACGGCATCTGGTTCGGCCGCAGCGAGCCGCTGCCGGCGCGCGCGCGGCTCGCGTACCGGCTCGAACTCGACGACTGGCAGGGCGCGCAGCGCGTGCGGTTCATCGTCGAAGCTGGGGAAATCTAGCCTTTTAGGGCTGCAGACAGCGCCATTCGTTCACTGTCTGCTATTCAATCGATAGCGATTCGGCGGCAGCGCCCTGCGATCATGCCGCGCCTCGATGGACGCCGGCGCGCGCGCGAACCCTCGTGCGATGCAACCTCTAGAATCGAAGCAGAGCGATATGCTGAACGCCGACCTTCATTGCCATTCCGTCGTCTCCGACGGCACGCTGACGCCCGAGCAGCTCGCCGCGCGCGCCGGCGCGAACGGCGTCGAGCTGTGGGCGCTGACCGATCACGACGAGGTCGGCGGCCAAGCCCGCGCGCTCGCGGCGGCGCACGCGAACGGCATGAAGTACCTGACCGGGGTCGAGATCTCGATCACCTTCGCCGGCGAGACCGTGCACATCGTCGGCCTCGGCTTCGACGCGGACGACGCGCGCATGGCGCAGGGCCTGGCGCGCACCCGCGGCGGCCGCAACGAACGCGCGCACGAGATGGCCGAGAGTCTGGCGCGGGTCGGCATCGCGGGCAGCTACGAGGGCGCGCTGAAATACGCCGGCAACCCCGAGATGATCTCGCGCACCCATTTCGCGCG
>JAFECV010000602.1 GCA_018241985.1 Pseudomonadota bacterium
GGGAGACCTCCTCCCGAATGCCTTTCAGCGCGCGTTCCCGGGCGTCTTCGAACGTCTGGGTCTTCTTGACGTCGTGCCAGCGCGCGATGCCTTCGAACAGCGTGCCGGTGGTGTTCGTGGCCCCCGCGTTGCGGCCGGTGTACACGTAATCGAGGTGCAGGTGTGCATCCACGTACGGCGGCACCACGAGTCGACCGTGCAGGTCGATTTCCTCGTCCGCCTTGGGCAGGCCACTACCGATCTGCGTGATGACGCCCTTGTCGACCAGGATCTCGCTGACCTGATCATGTCGATGGAAGATGCGGGCGTTGGTGAATTTCTTCATGACGATCTCCTTCATGATTTGACGACTGCAGGCGAGGACGCACGCATGGTGCGGCTCACCACGAACGCGACGACGATGGCCGCGACGAAACAGGCCAGCGACAGCACCACGATGCCCTTGACGCCGGACTCTGGAAGCTGGGTCAGCAGCAGCCCGCCGATCCAGGTCGCGATCATGATCGAGAAGTTGAACACGCTGGATTGCACCGAGGTGGCCACGTCCTTGGCTTCGTCGACCAGCTTGCTGACCGCGGCCTGGTACATCGACACCAGCGGCCCGAAGGCGATGCCCCAGAGGAAGAACGCCACGTGCGACACCCCGGGCGTACCCGCGAACACGAGGAACAGCGCCATCGCCACCGCGCCGGTGACCAGCATGGATTCGATCAGACCGCGCAGGTGCGCATCGACGTACTTCGCCGACCCGAACACCGAGATGATCGAGCCGACGCCGAAGAACAGCAGCGCCATGCCGATGCCGCCCGGAAACCGGATCTTCTCCACCAGCAAGGTGATGTAGGTATAGATGCTGTAGTGGGCCATGACCGTCAGGAAGGTCAGCAGCAGGACGATCAAGATCCCCCGGTTCCTGAGCACCGCCAGCGGCGAGTTGCTCTTGCTGAGTTTTTCGCCGGCCACCGCCGGAAGGACGAAGTGCGAAAGCGCGGCGATCGCCGCGATCACCAGCCCCAACACCATGAACTCGGCCCGCCAGCCGAAGCTGACACCGATGGTCGTCATCACCGGCATGCCGATGCTGATGCCCAGCGTGTTGCCCGCCATGATGATCGTGATGGCCCTGCCCTGCATGTTGTCGGGCACCAGCCGCGTGCCGTACGCCGCAATCATCGGCCACATCACGCCTGCGCAGACGCCGCCGAGAATTCGGCAGGCAACCATTAGCGAATACGACGGCGAGAGCGCGAAGACGATGTTGGAAACCGCGAAGCCGACCAGCAGCACGATCAGCAGGGTCTTGCGGTTGACCGCCAGCGTGGCGCTGACGACGGGAATGGCGAACACCGCGGAGGCCAGCGCATAGACGCCGACCAGGAAACCGATCCGGGTGTCGGCAACGCCCAGACCCGCGGCCAGTTGCGGCAAGACGCCCGAGGGCATCAGCTCGGACAGGATGCCGACGAAGGTGACGCTGGACATCAGGCCGAAGACAAACCACGAAAGCGTTTGTTGTTTGCCGGATGGGGCGATTGCGGACATGCTGGCCTCCAGTTGGCAGCGGTCAGTGGTGATGGGCGCGTCAGCCAGGGATTGCCAATCCAGGCAGCGTGACCATATGGTTTCGATCCAGGGTCAAGCGTTCTTCAGCACTGCCGACGCGATGGGTATCCTCCGTGAACAGCAACACCGCGCTGGCTATGCGGCGCGTGCGGGCATGCCGTC
>JAFECV010000603.1 GCA_018241985.1 Pseudomonadota bacterium
CCAGCGGGATGGCCTCCGGGATGCCGGCCTGGGTGATGGCGAGTTCGGTGCCGCAGCTCACGGGCTTGAGCCGGACGGTCACCTCCAGCACGCCGGGCAAGTTGGGGTCGTCGAACCGGTCGGTGTAGCGCACGAGTTCACCCGGGGCCAGTTCGAGGTATTCGCCGCCGAACGAGTGCCCGTTGCCGCTGCCGAAGTTGCGAAAGGACATGCGGAACGTGCCGCCGACGCGCGCCTGCAGTTCATGCACGGCGCAGGTGAACCCGTAAGGAGGCAGCCACTTGGCGAGTGCCTCCGCCTCGATGAAGGCGCGGTAGACCTTCTCGGGCTTGGCGCGCAGTACGCGGTGCAGATGGATGGTGCGTTCAGGCATGGTGCGATCCTCGGTTGGCGAAAAGCATCAGGCTTGAGCGGGCACGTTGACCATCCACGGCGTGCCGAAACGGTCGATCAGCATGCCGAAGCCGGGCGAGAAGAAGGTCTTCTGGAATGGCATGGCGACCATACCGCCCTGCGCGAGGCCGTCGAACACGCGGCGGCCTTCGGCCTCGTCGGTCACGTCGATGCACACCCGCATGCCCTGGGGTTTCTGGTAGCCGCCGCAGGTGGCGGGGTCCTGCCCCGGCGCGGTGGGCAGGCAGTCCGACCCCATCAGCTGCTGCCCGCCTACCTGCAGGTTCGCGTGCATGATGCGGTTCTTCGCGGCCTCGGGCAGCGGCGGCGTGTCGGAGGAGGGCGGCATTTCGCCGAAGGTGCCCTGGTACGTGATGGTGCCTTTGAGCAGCTTGGCGTAGAAGGCGAAGGCCTCGGCGCAGTTGCCGTCGAAGTTGAGGTAGGGCGTAAATTGCATCGTGTTTCCTTTCAGGGGTGGGGATTTCAGCGCCCGCACGGCATGCGGGCCTGGGGTGGACTCACGTGTTCACCAGCACCTGAAAGCCGCCGAAGATCAGGCGTTTGCCGTCGAACGGCATTTCCTTGGGGCAGCGCGGGTCGGCCATGACCGCCTTCATGCCGGCGTCGCGCGCGGCGCGCGAGGGCCACACGATCCACGAGAACACCACCGTCTCGCCATCCTTGCATTGCACGGCCATCGGCATCGAGGTCAGCTTGCCCTCGGGCACGTCGTCGCCCCAGCATTCGACCACCGCGTCGGCGCCGTGCTCCTTGAACAGTTGCGCGCTCAGGGTCGCGTGCTGGCGAAACAGCTCCTTGTTCGCGCTGGGGACGGCCATCAGAAAGCCATCGACGTAGGTATCGGATTTCATGAGTCAACTCCCTTGTGGACGATGTACACTTATCCTAGGCGCCAGGGTGGGCCGTGTCCACATGAAATCTGTTTCGGAATGTCAGACTCTTCCGTGAGTCCCGCTCGCCGCACCTATCGGCATGGCGACCTTCGCAACGCGCTGCTCGATGCCGGCGTTGCGCTGGCGCGCGAAGGCGGCCCTGGGGCCATCGTGCTGCGCGAGGCCACGCGCCGCGCGGGCGTGGTGCCCAACGCCGCGTACCGGCATTTCGCCAGCCACCACGCGCTGCTGGACGCGGTGCGCGCCGCCGCGCTGGCGCTGCTGGCGCGCGAGATCGAGGCCGAGGTCGCTGTCGCCCGCCGCCTGCGCGATCCGCGCCGGCGCGCGCGCGCGGCGTTTCGCGGCGTAGGCTTGGGTTATCTGCGATTCGCGCGGCAGGAGCCGGGCCTGTTTCGCACCGCCTTCGT
>JAFECV010000604.1 GCA_018241985.1 Pseudomonadota bacterium
CATCCATGCACGCGGCCATGATGCCGAGCGGCCCACCCGAGAGCACGGCGCGCTCGTAGTCAAGGCCGCTCATCAGCACCTTCGCGCCGTTGCCCTCGCCGCCCATCACGTTCTCTTCGGGCACCTCGCAGTTGTCGAAGAAGAGGGGAAAGGTGTTGGAGCCGCGCATGCCGAGCTTGTCGAGCTTGGTGCCGGCCGAAAAGCCCTTGAAGCCCTTCTCGACGATGAAGGCCGTCATACCGCGCGCGCCCATCTCGGGTTCGGTCTTGGCGTAGATCACCAGCGTGTCGGCGTCGCCGCCGTTGGTGATCCACATCTTGCTGCCGTTCAGCAGGTAGTAGCCGCCTTTCTTCTCGGCCTTGAGCTTCATGCTGACCACGTCGCTGCCGGCGTTCGGCTCGCTCATCGCCAGCGCGCCCACATGCTCGCCGCTGACCAGCTTGGGCAGGTATTTCTTCTTCTGCGCCGCGCTGCCGTTGCGGTGGATCTGGTTGACGCACAGGTTGGAGTGCGCGCCGTAAGACAGACCGACCGAGGCCGAGGCGCGCGAGACCTCCTCCATCGCGACGATGTGCGCCAGGTAGCCGAGCTCGGTGCCGCCGTATTCCTGCTTCACCGTCATGCCGTGCAAGCCCAGCTCGCCCAGCTTGGCCCACAGTTCGTGCGGGAACAGGTTGTCGCGGTCGACCTGGGCGGCCAGCGGGGCGATCTCGGCCTCGGCAAAGGCGCGCACCGCCTCGCGCAGCGCGTCGATGTCCTCGCCCAGGTGGAAGTTCAGGCCGGGAAGATTCATGGATTCTCCTGTGTTGCGTCAATGGCGAATGTTCTCGCGGCCGGTCACGGCCATCAGCGTGCAGCCCATGGTCGCGACCAGCTTCTCGCGCCCCGCGTCCATCGCCCAGGCATGGCCCTCGCAGACGGTGACGGTGCGGCCCGGCTTGACCACGGTGCCGACCATGCGGAAGTGCTGGCCCCTGGCCGGCGCGAGCAGGTTGATCTTGTATTCGATGGTCAGCACCGCGGCGTCGGGCGCCATCAGCGTGAAGCCGGCGTAGCCGCAGGCGGAATCGAGCGCCGCCCCGACCATGCCGGCGTGCAGGAAGCCGTGCTGCTGCGTCAGCGCCTCGGCCCAGTCGAGCTCGATCGCGACGCGCCCGGGCTCGATCGCGGCGAGCCGCGCGCCGATGGTCCGCATCGCGCCCTGGCGCGCGAAGCTCGCGCGCACGCGCTCGGCGTAGCCGGGATCCTGGGGCGTGAACGCATCCATCGTCGGCATGGCCTCCGTCGCCGCGCGCTACGCAGCCTTCTCGGCGCGGGCCAGCAGCGTGCGCGCCTCCTGCTCGTGCGCGCGGACCTCGTCCAGGTTCGCTTCCAGTTCGGCCAGCTGCTCTTCTAGCGCGCGCCGGTGCTGGCCAAGCACGTCGAGAAAGCGGCGCAGCTGCGCGCCGGTGTCGCGCGGGCTGTCGTACAGGTCGATGATCTCCTTCGCCTCCGACAGCGACAGGCCCAGGCGCTTCGCGCGCAGCGTGAGCTTGAGCCGCGTGCGGTCGCGCGCAGTGTAGACCCGGTTGCGCCCGCCCGGGCCGCCGCGGCGCGGCGCGAGCAGGCCCATGTCCTCGTAGAAGCGCATCGCGCGCGTCGTCAGGTCGAATTCCTTCGCGAGGTCGCTGATCGTGTAGGTGGTGGCCACGGGACGGGACGGTTGAAAGC
>JAFECV010000605.1 GCA_018241985.1 Pseudomonadota bacterium
AAATCGGGCTGTTCCCCGCGCGTTTGAGCGCCGCCAGCGCCTGGAACGCGCCGCGCGCCTGGCCGCCGAGCTCGGCCTTCAGCGCCGCGAGATTGCGCCCCATGCCAAGCTGGCGGCCATCGTCGCCCACTACGCGCAGGTTCATGAACAGGTGGGCGGGGACCATGTCGAGCTTGAAGTCGGTGCGCTTCACGTCGAAGCCGGTCTCTTCGCGCACGCGCTTGCACAACGCATCGGTGAGCGAGCCGTGGCCGTAGGCCTCGGGCGCGGACAGAACCTCGGCCAGCCGCGCGGCCGCCTGCGGCAGCGGCACGAAGCGCGCGCGGGGCTTCTGCGGCAGGCTCTTGAGCAACGCCTGGATCTTGTCTTTGAGCATGCCCGGCACCAGCCACTCGCAGCGGTCCTCGCCGACCTGGTTCAGCACGAACAGCGGCACGGTGACGGTGAGGCCGTCCTTCGCATCACCGGGCTCGTGCAGGTAGCTGGCGGCGCAATCGACGCCGCCGAGCTTCACCGTCGGCGGAAACGCCTGCGTGGTGATGCCGGCCGCCTGGTGCCGCATCAGCTCGTCCTTCGAGAGGAACAGCAGGCGCGGATGGCTCTTGGACGCCTCGCGCCACCAGTGCTCGAAAGCCTGGCCGCTCGCCACATCGGCCGGCACCTGCGCGTCGTAGAAGGCGTAGATCAGCGCTTCGTCGACCAGCACGTCCTGCCGGCGCGACTTGTGCTCCAGCCCTTCGACCTCGCGGATCAGCCGGCAATTCGCCGCGAGGAACGGCAGCTTCGTGTCCCATTCGCCGGCGACCAGCGCCTCGCGGATGAAGATCTCGCGCGCGCCGGCCGGGTCGGCACGGGCATAGTCGACGCGCCGGCCGCTGTAGACCACGAGACCGTACAGCGCCCCCCGCTCGAACGCGGCGACGCGCGCGTCTTTCTTCTCCCAGTGCGGGTCGAGCAGCTGGCGCTTGAGCAGATGGCCGGCGACCTCTTCGATCCATTGCGGTTCGATCGCCGCGATGCCGCGGCCGAACAACCTGGCCGTTTCGACCAGCTCGGCGCAGACGATCCAGCGCCCGGGGCGCTTCTTCAGATGCGCACCCGGATGGCGGTGGAACTTGATGCCCCTGGCGCCCAGGTACTCGCCCGAGCTGGAACCGGCCTCCTCGTCCAGCTTGCAGCCGACGTTGCCGAGCAGACCGGCGAGCATCGACTTGTGCAGCGCTTCGTAGCCGGCCGGCGCCGTGTTGAGCTTCCACTTGTGCTCGGTCACCACGGTCAGCAGTTGCGAATGGATGTCGCGCCACTCGCGCAAGCGGCGCACGCTGATGAAGTTCTGGCGCAGCAGTTGTTCGTATTGGCGGTTGCTGAGCTTGTGCGCGGGATGCGCGCCCCCATCCCTGTCTTCCACCTCTGGGGGCACACGTGACGTGGCCATCCGCTGCCCCACCGGCAGCACCGCCGCGCTCGCCCTCTTCGGCCCCTGCGCCGCTTCTCGCATCTGCGCCCGCGTCTGCGCGACCGGGCCGCCGCCGCGCGCATCGTTCAGCCACTGCCACAGCCTTAAGTAACCGCTGAACTCGCTCTTGTCGTCGTCGAACTTCGCGTGCGCCTGATCGGCCTGCGCCTGCGCTTCCAGCGGGCGCTCGCGCACGTCCTGCACCGACAGCGCCGCGGCGATCACCAGCACCTCGGCCAGCGCGCC
>JAFECV010000606.1 GCA_018241985.1 Pseudomonadota bacterium
GGGGCCGCCTTTCGGACCCAGGTAGCGCAGCACCATCACGTCGCCCGGTTTGATCTTTCCTTCGAGGATCGCGGCGAGCGCCGACTGCTCGTCGTCGAACACCCGCGCCGGCCCGGTCATCGCCGGGTTCTTCAGGCCGGTGATCTTCGCGACGCTGCCCTCGGGCGACAGGTTGCCCTTGAGGATCGCCAGATGGCCGTGCGCATACAGCGGCTTGTCGATCGGGCGGATCACGTCCTGGTCGACGCGCGGCTGATCGGGCACGTCCTTGAGCGTTTCAGCAATGGTCTTGCCGGTGATCGTCATGCAGTCGCCGTGCAGCAGACCGGCATTCAGCAAAATCTTCATCACCTGCGGAATGCCGCCGGCGCGGTGCAGGTCGACCGCGAGGTACTTGCCGCTGGGTTTGAGGTCGCACAGCACCGGCACTCGTCCGCGCACCCGCTCGAAGTCGTCGATCGTCCATTCGACGCCGGCCGCGTGTGCGATCGCGAGCAGGTGCAGCACCGCGTTCGTCGAGCCGGCGATCGCCATGACCACCGCAACCGCGTTCTCGATCGCCTCGCGGGTCACGATATCGCGCGGCTTCAGATCGTTCTTGATCGCCTCGATCAGCACCTTCGCCGATTCGCGCGCCGAATTCGATTTTTCGTCGTGCGGGTTCGCCATCGTCGACGAATACGGCAGCGACATGCCTAAAGCCTCGATCGCCGACGACATGGTGTTCGCGGTGTACATGCCGCCGCACGAGCCGGTGCCGGGGATCGCGTGGCGCTCGATCTGCACCAGCTCCTCGTCGCTCATGCGGCCCGCGGCGTTCTCGCCGACCGCCTCGAACACGCTGACGATGTTCAGGTCCTCGCCCTTGTAATGGCCGGGCAGGATGGTGCCGCCGTAGACGTAGATCGCCGGCACGTTCGCGCGCAGCATGCCCATCATGCCGCCCGGCATGTTCTTGTCGCAGCCGCCGATCACGACCACGCCGTCCATCCACTGGCCCTGCACGCAGGTCTCGACGCAGTCGGCGATCACCTCGCGGCTGACCAGCGAATACTTCATGCCCTCGGTGCCCATCGCCATGCCGTCCGAGATCGTCGGCGTGCCGAACACCTGCGCGTTGCCGCCGGCGTCCAGGATGCCGGCGATCGCGGCGTCGGCGAGCTTCTGCAGCCCCGAGTTGCACGGCGTGATCGTGCTGTGGCCGTTCGCGACGCCGACCATCGGCTTCTTGAAGTCGCCCTCGGTGTAGCCCATCGCGTAGTACATCGAGCGGTTCGGCGCGCGCGACTTGCCTTCGGTGATGTGGGCCGAGCGGTGGTTGATCGGGATGATCTTTCGGGTGGCCATGATGAGATTTCAGTCTTTCGGGTGAGGCGGGTGAAGCACGTGATAGGGGCCGCACCGGCACAGTGCTGGCATTGTGCTGGCTTCGCGGCAGCGCCAAGTATGCACCGGTCGGCGTGCGCTGCCCCGCCAACAGGGTTATGGGCGAACCTTGCAGCGAACCCGCTGCGGCACAATCAGGTTCATGCTGATGTACCCGCATATCAACCCGGTCGCAATCCAGATCGGGCCGCTCGCCGTTCATTGGTACGGCATCACGTACCTCGTCGCCTTTACGCTGTTCATGGGGCTGGGTGTGTTGCGGCTCCGGCACGAGCCCTACGCGTCGATCGTCGGCCCCGGCGCCT
>JAFECV010000607.1 GCA_018241985.1 Pseudomonadota bacterium
GGCGGCTTTGAGGATGTTGCGGCGCTGGGCGGCGGCCTGGTGCAGGCCGTGGGCGACGGCGGCTTCCTGGTCCTGGATGGCAGCGAGGGCGGTGGTAAGTTGCTCGGCAATCTCTGCTTGTTCTTCCAAGGAGGGAAGTGGAACGCAACGCGCCTTGACGATTTGTAGATTGAGGTTTGGCTGCACGCCGCCCGATGCCTGCTTACGCATGGCTTCATACGCATCGAGTAACGCGGTTTTCACATGCGAACGCACCGCAGCGGCGGTTTCCTCGAAAACGAGAGCCGCGATGGCTTGGTTGATGGTTGATGGAAACGCAAGTTCGGCGCACTTACCGCGCGTCTTGCCTTCCCCATACATCGCCACGAGCAAAGAGCCTGCGGGAAAGATTTCCAACCGACACTCATCAAGTGCAAGTTGCGTGACGTGCTCGGCAGCGGAAGTGACGAGCCCATCATTGAGCGCACCACTGGTCGTCCACGGAATGCTGCCACCATCGAAATAGACCCGTTTCGAGCGCAAGGGAGTGACGCCAGTTCCAACTTGTGCAAGCTGATCAATCGTCGCCCACACCCACCCCTGCGGCAGCGCCTCCAAATCGCGGGTTTCCGGCGCAACGGGCTCCGGATACTTGGCTTGCCAGCCTTTGGGCGGCGCCTTGCCGGCTTGGGCGAACTTGGCGCGTTGCCGGGCTTCCCAGCGGGCGCGGCGTTCGGCGAGGATGCGTCGCAGCAGTTGCGCGCCGCTTTCCGTCGGCGCATGGGCCGTGCGCCAGGGCGCCGTGAGCGCGCCTTCCACCGCCGATTTCAGCAGCGACTGGCGCAGCGAGGCCAGCTTGCGCTGCGCGGTTTTCAGCTCGGCCACGGCGGCATCCAGGCCGCCCAGCAGTTCTTCGAGTTTTTCGACGATGCGGGTTTGTTCGGCGCGGGGCGGTAGCGGCAATTCGATTTGGCCGACGGTCTTGGATGAGAGGTGCTTGACCGTGATGGACGGCGTATTCGCGTTGATGGCCGCGAGATAGCCGGGAAGCACGAGACCGAGCAGCTTCGTGTCGTAGAAGTCTGAGTTGATGGCGAGCTTGCAAACGCGCTGATTCAACAAGGCGCGCTGTTCGCCCCAATAGCCCGTGTTGAAGTCGCCATCCATACCAATGAGCAGGTCTCCACGCTCAAGTAAATAGGCATCCTCATACTCGCCGGTGTAGTAGGTCGAAGTCTCGCCAGTCAGAACATCGCGAATGCGTGCCAACGGCATGCCGCTTGTCGTGTTGAACAGCGAGGCATCGAACGGCGCGCCATTGAGGATTCGAGCAACATCGGACAGTGTCACGCGCTGCCAGGATGGGTGCTTGGCAAGCAATCCAGTTTTATCGGCGGCAATGACATCCGCAATCTTCGCGGTGAACGCCATTACGCCACCAACTCCTCATTCATCCCCGCCATCAGCCCATCCAGCTCCCCGCCAAACACGTTCCACGCCTTCTGCAGACCGCCGCGCGCGGCCAGTTGGGCGTAGTCGAAGTCGTCGCGCTCGATGCAGCAGCTGGCGGCGATGTGGTCCTTCATCAGGCGCAGCCAGTCCATCTGCTCGGGCGTGAAGGCGCTGGCGCGTTGGGCGTTGTGACGGAACACCCAGTCGGCAAAGCGCTTGTCCACGGCGTCGGCGAAGGGGCGCAGTTCCTCGTCCAG
>JAFECV010000608.1 GCA_018241985.1 Pseudomonadota bacterium
GCCGGCGTTGGGGAAGGGCCCTGGCGGCAGCGTACTACCGGGCTCCACCGGGCGCATGCCGGATCATGGAGTCGTCGCCTGCCGCGATCGTTGGCGTGCGCTGGCTGCTGCGCAGGGTGGTCACCTGGTGCAATCAAACGACCGGCGTTAGGGGGCGGTCATGAACTTGGCATTCGCGTGCGCGCTGGTGGGCTTGACGCTGGCCTTCCTGCTGGCGGCTGTATGGCGCGGCAGTCGAGTGCCTGCCGAGCGAGCGTCTAGGCCGGAGGCATTGGCAGAAGCCGACCTGGTCTACATGGAAAGACTCTTCCGCATTCATCAACCCATTCGGCTTGTCGCGAAGGTGGATCGCGTGTACCGGTTGCCAGGTGGATCGCTGGTGCTCGTCGAGCTGAAGACGCGCGGACAAGACCGCCTTTACCTGACGGACATCATTCAGCTGTCAGCACAGCGGCTCGCCATCGAGATCCAGACGGGCGCGGTGGTCGAGCCCTACGCCTTCGTCTCCGTCCTCAGACCAAATCGCAAAGTGCGCTCGCACCAAGTTCGGCTGCTTGATGCTGCAGCAGTGGTTTCTCTCTATCGGCGGCGCGAGGCGATCGTCGCAAGGCGGGCGTCGCCTGCCTATGCCTCCACGGAATCAGCTTGCCGCAACTGCGTACTCAGATCGAGGTGTGATCGCTTTCGGAGGTGAGTAAAGGGCGCAACGCGATCACCACGACCAAGGGCGCATGCTCGGCATGAGGACAACTTCGACGAGAATCGAAGATGCAGGTAGTCCCCAGCTTGGATCTTTCAGTTCCATAGCGTCGCACCGACGGTGGGTGACTAGCTGGGTGGGTAAGGCGATCCACGACACAAATATCGCAGCCAAACTATTGATATGTAAGCAAGAAATTCCTGGAGCAGAACGATACGACATCGTGCTGCTCTGACGGCTTGCGGGGTTTCGCTTTGCCCCGGCCTTCAGATGATGGAATCGCGCCGCAATTTGTCGAGCGCCGGCCCATCGACCCCGAGCCAGTCCCGCAGCACCTGCTCGGTATGCTGGCCCAGTTGCGGCGGGGCCTGGCGGTAGGCGACGGGAGTTGCGGAGAGCCGGATCGGGTTGGCCACCAGGGCGGCGGTACAGGCCGCCGGATGGGGCATCTCGATGCGCATGCCGCGCGCGCGCACCTGTGGGTCGGCGAACACCTCGTCGATGCGGTTCACCGGGCCGCAGGGCACGCCGGCTTCTTCCAGCGCGGCGATCCACGCTTGCGTGGTGCGCAGCACGGTCGCCTGGCGGATCAGCGGGATGAGAACGCTGCGGTGGGCTACGCGCTGCGGGTTGGTGGCGAAGCGCTCGTCGCCGGCCCACTCGGAATGGCCCGCCGCCTTGCAGAACCGGGCGAACTGGCCGTCGTTGCCGACCGCGAGGATCATGTCACCGTCGGCGGTCGGGAAGTCCTGGTACGGCACGATGTTCGGATGCGCATTGCCCATGCGGCGCGGCACCACGCCGCCGGCCAGGTAGTTCGCGGCCTGGTTGCCCAGGCAGGCGATCTGCACGTCGAGCAGCGCCAGGTCGATGTGCTGGCCCAGGCCGGAGCGCGCGCGCTCGGCCAGCGCGCCCTGCACCGCGATCGTGGCGTACAGCCCGGTCATGATGTCGGTGAGCGCAACGCCCACCTTCTGCGGCCCGG
>JAFECV010000609.1 GCA_018241985.1 Pseudomonadota bacterium
CGGCGGCGGGCTTGGCCGCGCGCGCCAGCGGGTCCACCGACTACAGCGTGCTCGTCGCGATGCAGGGCGGCGCGCCCGCGGTCACGGTCACGAGCAGCCTGCAGGGGATGGCCTTGAATTTCCCGGCGCCGCTGGCCAAGAGCGCGGACGCCGCGATGGCGCTGCGCGTCACGGTGCGCCGCATCGCCGGCGCCGTTGCCGGCGCCGCGCAGGACGAGGTGCAGCTCGACCTGGGCCGGGTCGTGGCGGCGTCGCTGCGGCTCGATGCGTCGGGCGCCGAACAGATGCTGCGCGGCGCGGTCGCGGTCGGTTCGGGCATCACCGCGCCACCGCCGCTGCCGGATTCCGGCGTGGTGGCGAGCGTGAACCTCGATCGGCTCGATGTCGATGCCTGGCAGTCGGTGCTGGCGCAGGCGCAGCGGCCGGGCGCCTCGCAAACCGCGTCACGAACCGCGCCATCCACGGCGTCACCAGGCGGCCCCGCGGCTGCATCACCGGGCACGCAACCAGCCGCGGCGTCGTCCGCGACGGCGGGCCTGCAGCCGAACGTGGTCGTGCTGCGCGTGCGCGAGCTGACGGTGCAGGGTCGCGTGCTGCACAACCTGGTGCTCGGCGCCTCGCGCGAGGATCGCACCTGGCGCGCGAACATCGACGCCGACGAACTCGACGGCTACGCCGAATACCGCGAGAGCGCCGGCGCCGGCGCCGGCGCCGGGCCGGGGCGCCTCTATGCGCGGCTGGCGCGCCTCAGGCTCGGCGAGAGCTCGAGCGGCGATGTCGAGCGCATCCTGGAGAAGCCGAGCGAGACCATGCCCGCGCTCGACATCGTGGTGGAAGACTTCCAGCTGCGCGACAAGCGGCTGGGCCGGGTCGAGGTCGACGCCGTCAATCGCCGCGCCGACAACGGCAGCCGCGAATGGCGGCTGAACAAGCTCTCGATCGCGCTGCCCGAGGCGAGCTTCGACGCGTCGGGGCGCTGGGCCGCGGTCGCGGCCGGCGACGCCGCGCGGCGCCTGTCGATGGACTTCAAGCTCCAGGTGCACGACGCCGGCGCGCTGCTCGCGCGCTTCGGCATGAAGGACGTGGTGCGCGGCGGCAACGGGAGTCTGGCGGGCCAGATCGGATGGAACGGTTCGCCGCTCGCGCTCGACTACCCGACGCTGGACGGGCAGTTCCACGTCGAGATCGACACCGGCCAGTTCCTGAAGGCCGACCCGGGGCTGGCCCGGCTGCTCGGCGTGCTGAGCCTGCAGTCGCTGCCGCGCCGGCTCACGCTCGACTTCCACGACCTGTTCAGCGAGGGCTTCGCGTTCGACTTCGTGCGCGGCGACGTGAAGATCGCGCGCGGCATCGCGAGCACGAACAATCTGCAGATGAAGGGCGTCAGCGCCGCGGTGCTGATGGACGGGCAGGCGGACCTGAGCCGCGAGACGCAGGATCTGCGCGTCGTGGTCGTGCCCGAGATCAATGCCGGCACGGTGTCGCTGATCGCGACCGCGATCAACCCGGCGATCGGCCTCTCGAGCTTTCTCGCGCAGCTGTTCCTGCGCCGTCCGCTGATCGAGGCCTCGACGCAGGAATTCCATGTCACCGGCAGCTGGACCGATCCCAAGGTGACCAAGGTGGAACGCAAGACCGGCCGCGCCGAGTCGGCCGAACCGCAAGGAGTGAAGAAATGAAAG
>JAFECV010000060.1 GCA_018241985.1 Pseudomonadota bacterium
CAGTGCTCGTTTAAGTTCCCGCTGCCGCCCCTCACCTTCAGCCCAGTGCAGCAGGCGGTGCGCGTCGAAGGTGTTGTAGATGCGGCTGCGGCGGTCCATCCGGAACTCGAAGCCCACCGCCTCGCCGCGCGAGCGTATCGCCTCGCGGGTGCGCGCGGACTGCTCGGGCGCCGCCCCGTATTTTTCCATCAGGTGCTCTTCGATCGCCTGTCCGCCCGGCGGCATCTGCGGATTCAACTCGAACGGCTGGAAATGCAGATCGACCGCGAACTCGCCGCCGATCCGATCGAGCGCCTTTTCCAGCGACCACAGCCCGATCGCGCACCAGGGACAGGACACATCGGAAACGAAATCGACTTTGAGCATGACGGGCTTCACATGAACCTCCATCCGGATCGCAAGCGCAACGCCGGCCAGCATCCCATGCGCCGAGCCGCCAACAACCGGAATCCATCGGGATGGTCAACTATTGCAAATCAATCTTGAATTATGTAATGCGCGGTAAGACTCGGGCTCCGACGCTGTCTTCTGTACTCGAAATCGGCATGGGGTGCGTTGTAATTTTCATCAGGACAAGAGAGGAAGAACCATGCGCAAACTCTTCGTTACCATGATCGCCGCAGCAGGTTTCGCGGCCGTCGCCGCCCACGCCCAGGTCGGCGTGTCGATCGGCATCAACCAGCCGGGTGTCTACGGCCAGATCAACATCGGTGGCGGCTATCCGCCGCCGGTGCTGGTCAGTCCGCAACCGGTCATCGTCGCGCCCGTCCCCGGCGTGGCGCCTGCGCCGCCGATCTACATGTACGTTCCGCCGGCCTATGAGGAGCACTGGGGACGTTACTGCGCCCGTTACGGCGCCTGCCACCGACCGGTGTACTTCGTGCAGGAACAATGGGTACACGACCGCTACCAGCACTATCACCCCGAGTGGCGCGGCGACCGCGGTGCCCGGCACGGCTACCGTGACGATCGTCATCCGCCGCGCCGCGACGACCGCCACACGCCTCCGCCGAGTTACTGAGGACGCCTGGTGACGCCGGATGCCGAGGCTTGACCGGATGCGGCCGCTGCCTCTGGTACTCGCGACGCAGCCGGTGCGCGGCTAAGGTGTTGCAGACGCGCCGATGATTGTGTAAGGCGCGGTAAAAAGCGAGGGGCCCGAGGGTGCTGAAGGTGCTTTCCACGCTCGAAGCCGGTATCCGGTGCGTTCTAATCGGAAGGAACGCAAGGAAAGTGATATGCGCAAACTCATCGTCATCATGTTCGCCGCCGCGAGCTTCGCGGCCGCCTCCGCCCACGCCCAAGTCGGCGTGTCGATCGGCATCAACCAGCCAGGTGTCTACGGCCAGATCAACATCGGCGGCGGCTACCCGCCGCCGGCCCTGGTCTATCCGCAGCCCGTCCTCGTCGCGCCGGTTCCCGGCGTGATGGCGCCGCCACCGCCGATGTACATGTATGTTCCGCCGCGCTACCAGCGCAATTGGCGCCACTATTGCGGCCGCTACAACGCCTGCGGCCGTCCGGTGTACTTCGTCCAGGAGCAATGGGTGCGCGACCGCTATCAGCACGAGCATCCCGGATGGGATCGCGGACGCGGAAACCCGCACCGATGGCACAGCGATCACGATCGTGATCACGGCCACCACGGCAGCGACCACGGCAGAGATCATCGCTGATCGCCGCCTACCGCCGCTCGCCGATCACCCTCGACAGAAAGGCCCGGGTGCGTTCGTGCCCCGGCCGGGACAGGACTTCTTCGGGCGAACCGGCCTCAACGACCACGCCGCCGTCCATGAACACCACGCGGTGGCCGACGTCGCGCGCGAACCCGATCTCGTGCGTGACGACGATCATCGTCATGCCCTCTTCGGCCAGTCCACGCATCACCGCGAGCACCTCGTCGACCAGTTCCGGATCGAGCGCCGAGGTGGGCTCGTCGAACAGCATCAGCTTCGGATTCATCGCGAGCGCCCGGGCGATCGCAACCCGTTGCTGCTGCCCGCCGGAAAGCCGCGCCGGGTAGACATCCGCCTTGGCGAGCAGGCCGACGCGCTCGAGCAGCCCGCGCGCGCGCTCCACCGCTTCCGCCTTGGCCTGCCGCTTCACGCGCAGCGGCGCCTCGATGATGTTCTCGAGCACGGTCAGGTGGGGAAACAGGTTGAACCGCTGGAACACCATCCCGATGTTGGCGCGCTGGCGGCACACGTCGCGCTCGCGCATTTCGTACAGCAGGTCGCCGCGCTCCCGGTAGCCGACCAGCTCACCGTCGACGACGATGCGCCCGGCGTCGATCTTCTCCAGGTGGTTGACGCAGCGCAGCAACGTGCTCTTGCCCGAACCGGACGGACCGAGCAGCACCAGCACCTCGCCGGCCACAACGTCGAGGTCGATGCCCTTGAGAACCTCGTCGCGCCCGAAGCGCTTGTGCACGTCCTGCACCGCGACCATGGTCCGCGCGGACGCGGCGCCGGCGTCAGCGGCCGCCATGCAGGCCCGTCCCGGAGCGGGCAAGACGCCGCTCGATGAAGTACTGGCCGACGCTGGTGATCGTCGTGAGCACCAGGTACCAGAAGGTGGCGACCAGCATCAGCTCGATCGTGTGCAGGTTCGCCGACGAAATATTCTGCGCCGCGGTCAGCAGATCGCCGCCGGCGATCACCGACACCAGCGACGTGGCCTTCAGCAGCGAGATGAACTGGTTGCCGGTCGGCGGAATGATGACCCGCAGCGCCTGCGGCAGGATGATGCGGCGCATCGCGAGCGCGCGCGACATGCCGAGCGCGATCGACGCCTCGTACTGGCCGCGGTCGACGGAGACGATGCCCGCGCGCACCACCTCGGCCATGTACGCGGCCTCGTTCAGCCCGAGCGCGACCACCGATGCGACGAACGGCGTCATGAGCGCGTTGGTGTCGAACGGGCCGATCCTGCTGAACAGCAACGCCAGATTGCCCCAGATCAGGATCTGCACCAAGAGCGGCGTTCCGCGCACCAGCCAGGTGTAGAGGCCGCTGCCCCAGCGCAGCACCGGGCTCGACGACAGCCGCATGATCGCGAGCACGATCCCGAGTGTCAGCCCGATCAGCGCCGCGAGCACCGCAAGCACGACGGTCGTGCGCAGCCCTTGCAGGATCGCCGACGCGAACTGGTACTGCGCAATGACCGGGTGGACGATGTTCGGGTTGCGCCAGATCGAGGCCGCCACCCAGGCGACAAACGCAGCGACCACCGCGCTGGTGATCCACAGGCCCGGGCGGCGCAGCGGAACGACGCGCTGGCCCGCGTGCTGGTGGGGGCCGGCGCCGGCCGGCCCGCCCGCCTCCGACGCGCCCCGGTCCCCGCGCCCGGTCACAGTTTCACGTTCGCGCCGCCGTTGATCGTCGCGGATTTCAGCGCGCCGCCCTCGACGCCGTACTTCTCGAGGATCTTCAGGTAGCCGCCGTCGGCGATCAGCTCGTTCAGTGCCTTCTGCAGCGCATCGCGCAGCGCGGTGTTGTCCTTCGCGACCGCGATGCCGAGCGGTACCGGCTGGTACTCATGCCCCTTCACGACATCGAAAACGGTCCCGTTGCCCGCGGTCTTGGCCAGATAGACCATCACCGGCGAATTACCGAGAAACGCCGCCACGCGCCCGATCTGCACCTGCAGCCGCGCATCCGACGGCTGCGCATACTGCAGGTTCGTGATCGGCTGCTTGCCCGCGGCCGTGCACTTGGCGCTCATCTCGTTCGCGAGAATGATCTGCGTCGACCCCTGCACCGTCGAGATCGTCTTGCCGCACATCGTCTCCAGGCTCTCGACGTGCTCCGGGTTGCCCTTCTTGATCAGCAGCATCGTTCCGAGGTTGAAGAAGTCGACGAAGTCGACCAGCTTCTCGCGCTCGGGCGTGTCGTTCATCATCGTGAACGTGATGTCGATGTGCTTGGCCTGCATCGCCGGCAGCAGTCCGCTGAACGGGATCGCCTTGAACGTGATCGTGCGTCCCAGCTTCTTGCTCATCGCCGCGGCCAGATCGACGATCGCGCCTTCCAGCGTGGTGCCGTCCGAGGCATAGGCAATCATCGGCGGGCTGTTCGTCAGCGATCCGGCCACGATGTCGTCGGCCGCGCGGGCCGGCGTGAACGCAAGGCCGAGGCACAGCGCGGGCACGGCGGCGAGCCAGCGATGGAACCGGCTATTTGGCTTGAACGACGATGGCATGGTGTCTCCTGTTCTTGGCGTCCCGGCACGAGCCGCGGGCCGAGCCATTCTAGCCACCGGGGTCCAGGTCGGACACCTCGGTTTCCCGCTACCGGCGCCGCCGGAATTCCTGCCGACGCCGGCACGCGCGCAGCGTGCGCCGCCGGTCAATCCGGGATGCACCGTCGATCTGCACGTCCGCTTGCCGGGCGGCCGCCGAACGGGGAGCATCGAAGACCCACCCCTGGGCAAGCCAAGCGACACGTGCCGATGACCGATCAGACTTTCGACCATGTGGTGGTGGGCGCCGGATCGGCCGGCTGCGTGATCGCGCAGCGGCTGGTGCAAGCCGGCCGCTCGGTGCTGCTGCTCGAGGCCGGCCCCGCGGACGACACGCCGTTCGTGCGCATGCCGGCAACCTTCGTGCGCGTGATCGGCACCGAGCGCACCTGGCCGTACGAGACCGAACCGCAGCCTGCCGCCGCCGGCCGCAAACTGTACGTGCCACAAGGCCGCACGCTGGGCGGCGGCAGTTCGGTGAACGCGATGGTCTACATCCGCGGCACCCGTGCAGACTATGACGGTTGGGCCGAATCGGGTTGCACCGGATGGGGATGGGATCAGGTGCTGCCGGTGTTCAAGCGCGCCGAAGCGAACCAGCGCCTGTCCGAGCCCTGGCATGGCACCGACGGCCTGCTTCCGGTCAGCGACACCCCGTTCCGGCATCCGCTCAGTCTTGCATTCGTGAAGGCCGCGCAGGAAGTCGGTCTCGCCTACAACGACGACTTCAACGGCGCGCGGCAGGCGGGGGTCGGCTTCTACCAGACCACGACGTTCAACGGCGAGCGCGGCAGCACCGCGGCAACCTACCTGGCCGCCGTGCGGCGCGACCCGCGGCTGACGGTGTTGACCGGCGCCCAGGCGCTGCGCGTGCTGATCGAAGGCGGCCAGGCCACCGGCGTGGCGTACCGACAGCACGGAGCGGCAGAAGTCAGCGCGTACGCGCGCTCCGAAGTGATCGTCTGCGCCGGCGCGCTGGCGTCGCCGAAGCTGCTGATGCTTTCGGGCATCGGCCCGGGCGAGCATCTGCGGGCGCTGGGCATCGAGGTGCGCCGGCCCTTGCCCAGCGTCGGCGCGAATTTCCAGGACCACCTCGAGGTCGGCGTGTACGGACGCGCCCGAGAGCCGATCAGCCTGCTCGGCAACGACAAGGGACTGCGCGCGCTGCGGCACGGCCTGCAGTGGAGCCTGTTCCGCACAGGCCTGCTCACCTCGAACGTGGTGGAGAGCGGCGGCTTCGTCGACACGCTGGGCGACGGGCGCCCCGATCTGCAGTTTCACGTGCTGCCGACGCTGGTCGGCGACGTCGACCGCGAGCCGCTGCCGGGCCACGGCATCACGATCAACCCCTGCTTCCTGCGACCGCGCTCGCGCGGCACGGTGCGGCTGCGCAGCAGCGATCCGCTCGCGCCGATTCTTTTCGATGGGGGCTACCTCGGCGAACAGGCGGACGTGGACACACTGGTGCGCGGCGTAAAGCTTGCGCGAAGCATCCTGCGTGCGCCGTCGCTGCGCCGGCTGGTCAGCGAGGAGATCGAGCCGTCGCCGAACGAGCCGCTGGCCGACGAAGCGATCGAATCCTACGTGCGCCGGCGCGCGAAGACCGTGTACCACCCGGTCGGCACCTGCCGGATGGGGTCCGACGACCGCGCGGTGGTCGACCCGCAACTGCGCGTGCACGGCATCGCGCGGCTGCGCGTGGCCGATGCGTCGGTGATGCCCACCATCGTCAGCGGAAACACCAACGCGCCGACGATCATGATCGCCGAACGCTGCGCGGACTTCGTGCTCGGCGGCGGAGTCTAGGGTCTGGCCACGTCAGAGCGCCGCGCGTCTGGCCCTGCAGCCAGCCATGAGCTATCGTTAACCCGGATTGAAGAATCGGAGGGCGAAATCGAAACTGCTGAGTCGGCTTGGCCGCAATACGGTCGCGTATGAATCATCTCCACTTCGACACGCTCGACCAGCCCGCATCCAGCCGCGTCGACTTCTGGAGCGACATCAACCGCGACTTCTTCGGGCGACTCGGCATCGCCTGCCTGAGCGACGGCCCGCTCGACGGCCAGCTCTCGGCCTACCAGGTCGGCGCACTGCGCATGTTCCACATTGCCGCGCCGGCGCACCAGGTCAGCCGCGACCGCGCGAGCGGCGACCTGCCGATCGACGACTTCTACAAGCTGGTGCTGCAGTTGCACGGCCACGCGGAAATCCGCCAGCACGACCGCGCCTTTCACCTGCGCAGCGGCGACTGGAGCCTGTACGACCCGCGCGTGCCGTATTCGATCACGAACTTCGAACGCACCGAACTGCTGGCGGTGCAGGTGCCGCGCGAGAAGCTCAAGGGGTTCAAGGTGCCGCGGCTGCACACCAGCGAGGCGCATTCGAGCGCGCTCACCGGGCTGTATGCGGTGCTCAGTTCGTTCCTGACCTCGCTGTCGGAGCAACTGCCGACCCTGCCCGATTCGGTCGGCCAGCCGCTGAGCGAGACCGTGCTCGGACTGCTGGCATCGACGCTGTCGCAATACCAGGACGACGCGAACGATCACGCCACGCTGCCGGCGGTGATGAAGGCGCGGGTGAAGCAGTACGTGCAGATGCATCTGCGCGAACCCGACCTGTCGATCGACCGCATCGCGCTGGACATGCGCTGCTCGAAGCGCTACCTGCACCGCGTGTTCGAAGACGAAGACTGCACGCTGGAGCGCTACATCTGGCAGACCCGGCTCGAGCGCTGCGAGGCCGCGCTGCGCGCGCCTTCGGCCCGGGGCAAGTCGATCGCCGAAATCGCGTACAGCTGGGGCTTCAACAGCAGCGCGCATTTCTGCCGGATGTTCAAGGGCCATTTCGGCGTGCCGCCGACCGAGTTTCTGCGACAGGTCGCGCAGTAGGCTCGCGCACAGCGGGGCACAGCCCAGCCGACGCCCGAGTCTTCATCCTGGCGGGGTGGCGCCCGCGGCAGAAGCAAAGTCGCCTGCGAACCCCGCGGTGCGCTACAACGCCTTGCCGAGCCGGGCGATGCCCTCCTCGATCTTCGCCGGATCGGCAGTCGCGAAGCTCAGGCGCAGCGTGGCCTGGTCGGGCTCGCTCGCATAGAACGGCGCGCCCGGCACGAAGGCCACGCCCTGCTCGATCGCGCGTTTCGCGAACGCGTTGCCGTCCGCGATCCGGCCGCCGGCGCCGGTCAGCCGCGCCCAGACGAACAGACCGCCCTGCGGCACAACGAAAGCAATCGCATCGCCGAGCTCGCGCTTGAGCGCGCCGACCATCGTCTGCGCGCGCTCGGCGTAGACCTTGCGCACGTGCGCGAGCGTCGCCGGCATGCGCCCGGCCGCCAGATACCGCGCGGCGGTCGCCTGCGCGAAGGTGCTGGTGCAGGCGTCGCTGAACTGCTTGCACATCGTGGCCTTGGCGAGCAGCTCGCGTGGCGCGATCAGCCAGCCCACGCGCAGCCCCGGGCTCAGCACCTTGGACAGCGACCCGCAATGCACCAGCCAGTCGCGGCTGCCCGGCACCTCGCTGCTGAGCGCGAGCAGGCTGGGCGGCGGCGGCGCACCGAAGTACAGATCGCCATACGGGTCGTCCTCGACGATCAGCGTGCGGTGCTTCACTGCCATCTCGAGCACGCGGCGGCGCCGCTCCAGACTCAGCGTCGCGCCGCTCGGGTTGCCGAAGGTCGGGATCAGGTACACCAGCTTCGGCCGGTGCTCGGCGATCAGCTGCTCGAGCCGATCGACCTGCACGCCGTCGCCGTCGATCGGCGCGCTGACGAGATGGGCGCCGTAGAGGCGAAAGCACTGGATCGTCGCGAGAAACGTCGGCCCTTCGACGATCACCTTGTCGCCCGGGCCGATCAGGGTCTTGCCGAGCAGGTCCAGCGCCTGCTGGCTGCCGGTGGTGACGATCAGCCCATCCGGCGCGACGTCCTTCGCGCCCTTGGCCTGCATGAACGCGGCCAGCTGCTCGCGCAGCGGATCGAACCCCTCGGTCGCGCCGTACTGCAGCGCGGCGCCGGGCGCGTCCATCAGCGTCTGGTTCACCGCTTCGCGAATGCCCTCCACATCGAACATCGCGCTGTCGGGAAAGCCGCCGGCAAAGCTGATGATGCCGGGCTTGCCGAGCAGCTTGAAAAGCTCGCGGATCGCGGAGGTTTCGACATTGTTCAGCCGGTCGGCAAAGGGGAAGGTCATGGTTCGTCTCTCGGGAATGGGCTCCCATTGTCGTCAATTCCGGTGCGGCTTTCCTGCTGGGTGCCGCTGGCTTCAGTCGACGCCGGCACGATCGGAACCGCTGTCCCGCGCGCCCGATCACAGGCAGGCTACTTCGTCGCCGGCGCCGTTGCTGCCGGCGGCGCGCCGTAGGTCGGCGTGTGCGCGTATTGCGCAGGGACCTCCCACATGCGCGCGGCATACCACACGGCCCATGCGACGACGAACAGGCACAGCACCCAGACCCAGACCGGGATCGACGAGCGCGCCTCGGCGCGGCGCGGATCGAACGGGTCGTCGGTGCTGAACGCATCGACGGTCAGGTGCAGCGTGCCGCGCCGCGTCGCGCCCGGGCGCAGGCCCGACACCAGGATGCCAGGGCCGTTCTGCACCTGAAACGGGATTTCCTCGACGCCCTCGGCGCCGCTCTGGTCCTCGGCGCGGATGATCAGCCGGTGCGGACCGTCGGCCAGCTTGCGGGTGTCGAGGGAGAGCGCGGTCGGCAGTTCGTGGTCGATCACCGGCTGCGGATCGTCGTCGACGTAGACGCGCACATGGGGCTTGGATGAAGGCATGGCAGGCGTCTCCTCAACGATCCGGTCGCAGGATGTCGTACTTGATGTGGCGCGGGTCCCTCTCGCCGGGGCGCAGCAGCATCCAGAACATCGCGACGAAGCAGCCGATGGTGATCGCACCGGTCAGCAGCAGGATCGCGAC
>JAFECV010000610.1 GCA_018241985.1 Pseudomonadota bacterium
GTGTAGATCGTCACCGGGTACGTAGACGCGGTCTGCTGCAACTCGTACGGCAGCGCGGCGCCGGCGGGCGAGGCGCCGGCCGCGTCCGTGTTGACGGTGGTGGCTTGTCCGGCCACCGGCGGCTTGTCGGAAAACACCACGCTCCCATCCGGCCGGACGATGCGGTAGACCGTCTGCGCGTGCACGCTGCCGCTGCCGACGAGGCCGGCCAGCAGCGCGCCAGCGGCGAGGGTGATCGCGAGGGTTGTTCTCATGCCGTTTGCTCCCGGCGCAGATTATCACCGTCCATGCCTTGATGGCGCATCAACGCGTCCAGGCTGGGCGCGCGGCCCCGGAAGATCGTGAACGATTCCGCAGCCGGGCGGCTGCCGCCGACTTCGAGGATCTGGTGCAGATAGGCTTGCGCGGCCGGGGACGTCAACACACCTTCGGGTCCGGGCGATTCTTCGAGCGCGGCATAGGCGTCGGCGCTCAGCACCTCGGCCCATTTGTAGCTGTAGTAGCCCGCCGCGTAGCCGCCGGCGAAGATGTGGCTGAAGCTGTGCATGGAACGGCTCCACGGCGGGGGTTGCAGCACCGCGACCTCGGCGCGCACCCGGTCCAGCAGCGGCTGCAGCTCTTGTGCCGGGTCGTGCTCGGTGTGCAGCAGCATGTCGAACAGCGCGTACTCGACCTGGCGCAGCGTCTGCAGTCCGCTCTGGAAGTTGCGGGCCGCGCGCATCTTGTCGAACAGCTCGCGCGGCAGCGGCGCGCCGGTATCAGAGTGCGCCGTCATCTGCTGCAGCACCTCCCATTCCCAGCAGAAGTTCTCCATGAACTGGCTGGGCAGTTCCACCGCGTCCCATTCGACGCCGCTGATGCCCGACACGTCGTGCTCGTCGATGCGGGTCAGCATGTGGTGCAGGCCGTGTCCGAATTCGTGGAACAGCGTCGTGACCTCGTCGTGCGTCAAGAGCGCCGGCTTGCCGCCCGAGCCTTGCGGAAAATTGCAGACCAGCTGCGCGACCGGCGTCTGCAGCGTGCCGTCGTCCGGACGCAGCCAGCGCGAGCGCATGTCGTCCATCCAGGCGCCGCCGCGCTTGCCGTTGCGCGCCGTCGGGTCGAGGTAGAAGCGCCCAACCAGCTCAGTGCCGCCTTGCGGATCGTCGCGCTCGATGCGGAAGAACGCCACGTCCGGGTGCCAGACCGGCGCCGTGCCCTGGCGGATGCGCACCGCGAACAGCGTCTGGGTGATGTCGAACAGCCCGGCCAGCACCTTGGGCGCGGGGAAGTACTGCCGCACCTGCTGCTCGCTGAATGCATAGCGCGCCTCCTTCAGCCGCTCGGCGATGTACGGCCAGTCCCAGGCCTGCGGGTCGGCGAGATCGAGATGCTCGCGCGCGAACGCGCGCATGTCGGCCACGTCGCGCTCGGCGTAGGGCCGGGCGCGCCGCGCCAGCTCGCGCAGGAAATCGATCACCTGCTTGGGTGACTGCGCCATCTTCGGCACCAGCGAGAGCTCGCCGAAGTTCGCGCGGCCGAGCAGCTGCGCTTCCTCGCGCCTGAGTTGCAGGATTTCGCGGATCAGCGCGGAATTGTCGAAGCGGCGCGCGTCGCCCTCGGCCTGGTCGGAGGCGCGCGTCGCATAGGCGCGGTACAGCGCCGCGCGCAGCGCGCGGTCGTGCGCGAACTGCATCACCGG
>JAFECV010000611.1 GCA_018241985.1 Pseudomonadota bacterium
ACCCGCCCCGCCTTCCAGTGCAGGTTCAGTGGCACCAGCGTGTAGCCCTTCTGCTCGACCTTGCCGATCAGGCGCCGGATTTCGTCCTTGTGCATCAGCAGCTTCTTGGTCCGCACCCGGTCCGGGCTGATGTGCGTCGACGCGCTGCCCAGCGGCGTGATCTGGCAGCCGATCAGGTACAGCTCGCCGTTGCGGATCACGACGTAGCCGTCGGTCAGCTGGACCTTGCCTTCGCGCAGCGACTTCACCTCCCAGCCTTCCAGCACCATGCCGGCCTCGAAGCGCTCCTCGAACAGGTAGTTGTGCGCGGCCTTGCGGTTCTCGGCGATGCGGGTCGGCTTGGGCGCAGCCGTGTCGGGTTTCTTGGCCATGGAGAGGGGTGAAATCGGCATGCGAACCGGGGCGCGCGAAGCGCATGTCTACAATGCCGCGAGCCCGTGCATTCTATGGGAACCGTCGATAAATCCGTGCTGATCTGGTACAGCGCGCACGAGATGTTCGCGCTGGTCACCGACGTGGCGAGCTACCCGAAATTCTTGCCGTGGTGCGACCACGCCTCGGTGCTGGAAGCGGACGTCGGCGGCATGACGGCCGAGATCGGGATCTCGTTCGGCGGCATCCGGCAGGTGTTCGTGACGCGCAACGACCATGTCGAGGGACGCCAGGTCGGCATGCGGCTGGTGCGCGGGCCGTTCTCCAACCTCGACGGCCAGTGGACCTTCACCCCGATCGGAGACGGCACCGAGCGTGCCTGCCGGGTCCAGTTGCGGCTGCAATACGGCTTCGACAACAAGACGCTGGCGGCGCTGGTCGGGCCGGTGTTCGACAAGATCGCGCGCAACCTGGTCGAGGCGTTCGTCAAGCGCGCGCAGCAGGTGTACGGCTGAGGTACGGCTGACATGATGACGATCCGGGTCTGCGTCGTCTATTCGGCCCGCCCCAGGCACAACCGCGAGGTGCAACTGCTGCTGCAGGGGGGCGCCAGCCTGCGTGACGCGGTGCAGGCCAGCGGCCTGCTCGAGGCGTTTCCCGAGATCGACCTGGCCGCGGCCGGCGTCGGCATCTGGGGCCGCAGGGCGGCGCTCGATCAACCGCTGCGCGACCGCGATCGGGTCGAAATCTACCGGCCGCTCACCGTGGACCCGAAGGTCGCGCGGCGCGAGCGGTTTCGCCGGCAGGGAGCAAGGAGCGCGGGGTTGTTCGCGAGCAAAGGTGCCGACAAGCGGGACGGCGGACCGGGCAGCGAGAACGGCGGCTGAGCCGCGGCGCCGCCGTGTGGCGCTTCAGTGGCAGTCGGAACCGATGATGCCCTGCACCCGCTGGGTCTCGGCGGCGCGGGCGCTGTCGTCCATGAACACCCGCTCGCCCTTGTCGTTCACGGTCGCGATGCGCACGCCGGACTGCAGTTGCAGCATCGACTGGCGGGCGCGGGCACAGTTGTCGGCCTGCGCGCGGGCCATCTTCTCTTCGTCGGCCTTCTTCTTCGCCGCTGCGGCTTCGTCGGCCTGCTTCTTCTTTTCTTCCAGTGTCTTGTCCTGGCCGCTGGTCTTCGGCACCAGAGCGGCGCCGCTGGTCGAAGCGGCGGCCGGCGCGGCTGCCATCGGCACGGGCGAAGCGGGTTGCTGCAGGACGTTCCGATCCGGAATATCGGCCGGCGGCGCACGGTCGCTGAACACCTT
>JAFECV010000612.1 GCA_018241985.1 Pseudomonadota bacterium
ATCGCGAGGACGTAATTCGACGAGCCGTAGCTCGCGCGCATTGCGTCGGTCACCTGGAAATACAGCACTCCGTCGACCTGCAACTGCGTGTTGTCGCGCGTGATGCAGACCTGGCTCGCGACGTCCATCGGGATTTCCTTCAGGACATGCTTGTAGGCCACCCTGTCGATGAACGGCAGCAGGAAATTCAGCCCCGGCGCCAGCGTGCCGTGGTACTTGCCCAGGCGCTCGACGACCCAGGCATGCTGCTGCGGCACGACCTTGATCGATTGCGTGATGAAGATGATCGCGATCACGAAGATGACGACGGCGACTTCCATGGTTGTTCTCTCCGGACGAGTTTCTTGAGGGGCGGTTGCCGAAAGGGCGAGCGTAGCAGGCCGAAGCCAGGCGAGGGAGCGGGCCGGGCCGGGCAGGGTGCGCAAGCACCGGCGGGCGCGCGGATTCAGACCTTCTCGACCAGCAGCCGGCTGCCGACGACCTCGGTCACGCGGTACAAACCGCCCGATGCGTCCGCCTGCGCTTCGCCCGGGCGCTGCACCACGGTCCAGGTCGCGCCGCGGTACTTCACGGTCGCGGTGCCGTCCGGGTTCCACGCTTCGACCTTGACCGTCTCGCCGATGTCCAGGTTCACGTCCCGGTTCGCCGCCGCCGGCGCCGTGCGCGGCCGGCGCGAGCGCACCAGGTAACAGGCCAGCACCGCGCCGCCGCCGACCACGGCCGCGACGACGAGCTGCGCCGGCTCGCCGGCACCCAGATGCGTCGTGATCGCGCCGGCCGCCAGCCCGAGCGCGACCATCAGCAGGTAAAAGGTTCCGGTGCCCAGCTCCACCGCCACCGCGGCACCGGTCAGCAGCCACCAGAGGGTCGTCTCGGACATCGATCAGCTCCCGCGCGTTCGCGCTCCACACAACGGATTTTGGGTCAAACGCCGCCGGCGCAAGATCGCCGGGCATTATTTACTTAAACTTCGCGCTGGCCGATCCGGGCGCCCGAGCAGCGTCGTCCGATCGCTCGCTGTTTTCCCTGCCATCCGCACCGAGGCGCCCGCATGAAGTTTCGCTTTCCGATCGTCATCATCGACGAGGACTTCCGCTCCGAGAACACCTCGGGCCTGGGGATACGCGCGCTCGCGCAGGCGATCGAGAACGAGGGCTTCGAGGTGCTGGGCGTGACCCGCTACGGCGACCTGTCGCAGTTCGCGCAGCAGCAGAGCCGCGCCAGCACGTTCATCCTGTCGATCGACGACGAGGAGTTCTCGCTCGGGCCCGACCTGGACCCGGCCGTGCTCGCGCTGCGCGAGTTCATCGAGGAGGTGCGGCGCAAGAACGCCGATGTGCCGATCTACGTGTACGGCGAGACCAAGACCTCGCGCCACATCCCGAACGACATCCTGCGGGAACTGCACGGCTTCATCCACATGTTCGAGGACACGCCGGAGTTCGTCGCCAAGCACATCACGCGCGAGGCGCGCGGCTACCTCGAAGGCCTGCAGCCGCCGTTCTTCAAGGCGCTGCTCGACTACGCCGAAGACGGCTCGTACTCGTGGCACTGCCCGGGGCATTCGGGCGGCGTCGCGTTCCTGAAGAGCCCGGTCGGCCAGATGTACCACCAGTTCTACGGCGAGAACATGCTGCGCGCCGACGTCTGCAATGCCGTGGAGGAGCTGGGCCAGCT
>JAFECV010000613.1 GCA_018241985.1 Pseudomonadota bacterium
GTGTACGGGTCCGCGGGTCGCGCCTGGCTGCAATGGCTGATCGAGAACGCCGACACGCTGAAGGCGCGCATCCGCGAGGCCGCGTGGCGCTTGGCCGCTCAGATCGTCCCCGAGGCTGCGAGCGGCCAAGTGGAGCGCGTCGGAGCCCGGTTTGCGCTGGTTGGGGCGGCGGGCGAGCTGGCCACGGAAGCGGGCCTGACCGGCTGGCCCAAGGGCGAGGCAGAGCGGGCCGCGCGTGATTGCTTCAACGCGTGGCTATCTGCCCGCGGCGGCATCGGCAATGGCGAGGTGGTCGCCATGCTACGGGCGGTGCGGCGATTCCTCGAGATCTACGGGGATGGGCGGTTTCCATGGATGCATCGTGGGGCAGACGATCACAGCGCCAAGACGTTGCAGCGTGCCGGCTTCCGTCGCATGCTGAATGCAGACGGCGAGCCCATCAAGTCCGATGCCGACCACCAGCGCGAATACGGCGAGCGCATGCCGGCCCTCATGAGCGAGGAGGTCAGCGTTGAATACTTCGTCCTGGCCGAAGCGTTCCGGGCCGAGGTTTGCCAAGGCTTCGACCGCGACGCCGTGTGCCGCGCACTGCTGGACCATGGGTGCCTGATCCCCGAAAAGGGCCGCGCCTATGACTGCAAGCCTCGCGTTCCCGGCCTGGCGAAGACGGCTCGCTGCTATCGCATCCCGTCCGCGATCTTCGACCTCGACCTGTGACAGCATGGATCTGCTGAACAGTCTTCAGTTCCCGGACGACGTGCATGGCATGGCCGCCGGCGACGACATGGAGGCGGTGGCGCGAGTGACCAGATGGGCATCGGGTACGGTGACGCCGGCAGACCATGAATACATTCAACGGGCCGCGCTGGCATGGCTCTTGAGCAATGGCGCCGTCCGGTTCGAACGATGCCTGCGACTGCCGACGACGCCGGGTTCGTTCCGGCTCATGCATCGCGACGCGTGGCTGTGCGATGCGGCGAAGCATGTTTCCGCCGACGGTGGCCCGTGGAGTGCAAGCTCGCTGCTGTGGCAGGAATGGGGGCGGTTCGTTTCGCGCGGCCCGTGGCGTGATTGGCGCGACGATCCCAAGCCGCCGGACTGGGCGGCACCGCTGAGCGTGGCGCTGTTCCACGCGACCAGGCTCACCCGCGGGAAAGTCCTCGAGCAGCGGCAGGTGTTGCGCATCACGCGCCAGGTTTTCGAGTCGAAATGTCGATGATCCGCCCGTAGCCTTCATGGTGAGCGGCGCACCGCGCCACATCGTCAACCAACCATCGAGGGTGATTCATGCTTTTCGACTTTGCCGCCGTGAAGCGGTCCGTACAGGGGCTGGAAGATCGCCTGAAAAGCCTGCGTGTCGAGATCGAGCAGCTGCAGACCAAGCGGCAGGCGGCCCACTACGCGCCGGCCGCCAGGGATGACATCCATGGTGTCGACGGCCTTGGTCAGCGCATCGACGATGGCGCCGCCGAACAGGGCGCATATGGCCTGCCCCAATTCATGCGGATCGGCCTCGACGCCGTAGGCAAGGCCCATGGCGCCGAAGCTGGCAAGCTGCTTTGCCCGCGCCGGGTTGTCCATGGCAACGGGGTTGCGGGCCATCGCCTCGACCGCATCCTGAAAGGACTTGAGGTAGCCGTTGCCGCTGTCGCGCACCCAGGCGCTCACC
>JAFECV010000614.1 GCA_018241985.1 Pseudomonadota bacterium
GATTCGGCTCGCCGACCAGGGCCTTGTCTCCGTCCTTGCCGCGCCAGCCGGTGAGGAAACCAACGCCGGAACCGGGCGCGGTCTGCCAGTTCACGACGAAGTCCGCATAGTCCTTGAACCGGCGCTTGCCATCGGCGTCGACGAACGCCGGGAACTTGAGACGGCTGGCAAGCTCGATCAGCACTTCCTGGAACGGCTTGCATTCGCCGGTCGGCGGCAGCACCGGAACCCGCACCGAATCGACCGGGCCGTCGAACTCGGAAATCGGGCGATCGAGCACCGACATCACGTCGCGCCGCTCGAGATAGGTCGTGTCGGGCAGGATCAGATCGGCGAACGCCGTCATCTCGGACTGGAACGTATCGCAGACGACGATGAACGGAATCTTGTACTCGCCCTGGTTCGGGCCGTCCGCATGCCGGTCGTTCAGCATCCGCCGCACTTCGGCGGTGTTCATCGACGAGTTCCAGGCCATGTTGGCCATGAAGATCAGCAGCGTATCGATCGGATACGGATCGCCGCGCCACGCGTTCGTGATCACCGCGTGCATCAGCCCGTGCACCGCCAGCGGGTATTCCCATGAAAACGCCTTGTCGAGGCGCACCGGGGCGCCGTCGGCATCGACGAACAAATCCTCGGGCGCTGCCGGCCAGCCGAGCGGACCCACCGGCAGCGGCGTGTTCGGTTTGACCTGATCCGGGCTGTTCGGCGGCTTCGCCGAAGGCGGCACCGCGCGCGGATAAGGCGGCTTGTGGCGAAAGCCGCCGGGGCGGTCGATCGTACCGAGCAGCGACATCAGCACCGCCAGCGCACGAATCGTCTGGAATCCATTGGAATGCGCGGCAAGGCCCCGCATCGCATGGAACGCCACCGGGTTGCCGGTCACGTTCTCGTGCGTCTGGCCCCAGGCATCGGTCCAGCGGATCGGCAGCACGATCTTGTGGTCGCGCGCGGTGCGGCCCATCTCCTCTGCAAGCCGGCGGATCGTCGCGGCGGGAATGCCGGTGATGTCTTCGGCCCACTCGGGCGTGCACCCCTGCACCTGTTCTTCCAGCAGTTGGAAGGCAGGCTTCACCGGCGTGCCGTCGGGCAGCGTGAATGCGCCGTGCAGGGCGGGCTCGGCACCGGACGTGTGGGTCTTCACCGGACGGTTGCCGTGCCGGTCCCACCACATCCTGTTCTGGGGGAACAGCTCGTTGCCGACCGGGCTGTTTTCGTCCTGCACGAACAGGCCGAACGCGTCGCTCTGCGCGTCGGCATTGACCAGCTCGCCGGCGTTCGAGAACCGCTCGATGAAGGCGCGGTCGTACAGGTCGCCGGCGATCAGTTCATGGATCAGCGCCATGAACAGCGCACCGTCGGTGCCGGGGCGGATCGGGATCCATTCGTCGGCAATCGCGGAATAACCGGTGCGCACCGGGTTGATCGACACGAACCGGCCGCCGGCGCGCTTGAACTTCGAGATCGCGATCTTCAGCGGATTCGAATGATGGTCCTCGGCCGTGCCGATCATGACGAACAACTTGGCGTTGTCCAGGTCGGGGCCGCCGAACTCCCAGAACGAGCCGCCCATGGTGTAGATCATGCCGGCCGCCATGTTGACCGAGCAGAAACCCCCGTGCGCGGCGTAGTTCGGCGTACCGTACTGCTTCGCGAACAGCCCGGT
>JAFECV010000615.1 GCA_018241985.1 Pseudomonadota bacterium
TGGCGGTCCCGAACACGGCCGCGACGATCACGAGGATCACGAGCAGGCCGATCGCGACCGACAGCCCGTTCGTGACGTACTGGCTGAGCAGCACGTACAGCGCGCTGCGCAGGCGCGCCGGCAGCCGGGCGGCCAGCGCCGGCGGCGGCAGCGCGCTCGGTTCGGAACGGTTCCGTGTCGTCATGCCGGATGCAAATGTACCGGGGCCGTGCCCGGCCGGCCAGCGCCCCTGGGCTGCCCGCGCCGGCTTCGAATCGATCGCCGGGAACTCAGTCCGCAGCCGCCGGGTCCGCTTCGCCGGACGGAGGGTCGCCGGCCGACGGCCGCGCGATCAGCCGCTGGTGCACCGTGGCCTTGTCGGCCGTGCGCGCGAACTTGCTGTACTTGCCGAGCACCGACACCAACTGGCCATAGATCCGCGGGTTCGCGGCCAGGCATTCGCGCTGCTCCAGGAAGTCGGACTCGCCGGTGAAGTTGCCGATCAGGCCGCCGGCCTCGGTCACCAGCAGCGAGCCGGCCGCCACGTCCCACGGTTGCAGGCCGCTCTCAAAAAAGCCGTCAGTGAAGCCGGCCGCGACGTAGGCCAGGTCGATCGCCGCGGCGCCGGCACGGCGCAGGCCCACGCAGCGCGGCATCAACTCGTCCATCACGAGCTGGTAGCGCTTGAAGTCGTCGCCGGGCCGGAACGGGAAGCCGGTCGCGATCAGGCTCTCGGCCAGCCGCGTGCGCTTGGCGACGCGCAGGCGCCGGTCGTTCAGGTAGGCGCCGCGGCCGCGCGTCGCGGTGAACAGGTCGTTGCGGGTCGGGTCGTACACGACCGCCTGCTCGATGCGCCCGCGCACCGACAGCGCGATGCTGACGCCATACACCGGAAAGCCGTGGATGAAGTTGGTGGTGCCGTCCAGCGGATCGATGATCCAGACGTATTCGGAGTCCTTCGCGCCGTGCGCGCGGCCCGATTCCTCGGCCAGGATGCCGTGGCCCGGGTATGCGGTCAGCAGCGTGTCGATGATCGCCGCTTCGCTCGCCTGGTCGACCTCGGTCACGAAGTCGTTGACCTGCTTTTGCGAGATGCGCACCGCTTCCACGTCGAGCGCCGCGCGGTTGATGAGCGCGCCGGCAGCGCGGGCGGCCTTCACGGCCACGTTGAGCATGGGGTGCAGATTGGACGACATCGGTTGTGAGCCCCGGCCGCGGCGTGCCGCAGCGAGCAGGGCGAAGAGCGGGAGGGGAGGCTGCCTGGCGATGCGGGCGCGAAGGGCGAATTTTACCCGGTGCGGGCCGGCGCCACCTGCGGCCGGCACGCGGGCGTAGCGGCGCAGGTCTTCAGTACAAGTGGGTCAGCGAGAGCTGCACCACGTTCAGCCCCGGGTTCGGCCGCTTGATGTCGGCGTTCGAGAAATGCGCGAGCCGCAGGCCCACGCGCAGGTCGGGTGTGAGCTGCCAGCCGACGCCGACCATGTCGCCGAACTGGAACGCGGTGCTGATCGCGCGGTCCGCGAAATAGGTATGGCTGAACAGCGTCGCGCCGATGCCGCCTTCGACGAACCAGCGCCCCGACCCGGGCCACCAGCGCAGCAGCGGCACCGCGCTCAGTTGCCAGACGCAGCAGGGTTCGCGCTCGCCTCGCGCGCGCCAGTACGACACGCCGAGCTCCACGGTC
>JAFECV010000616.1 GCA_018241985.1 Pseudomonadota bacterium
ACATCCATTCGCCCTGCGCGGTGCGCATGACGAGGCCGATCAGCATCATCAGCACGAACAGCACGACCGCGCTGATCAGGTACAGGTTGAACGCGGCGCGTTCGCCCGCGGGCAGGCGCTCGTCGTCCGGGTACATCGTCATCGTTGCCATGTCAGCCTCCGGTCGGATTCGTCACGTCGAACTCGGTCACCATCGGCGCGTGGCCGAGGCCGCAGTACTCGAGGCAGCGCACCATGTACTTGCCCGGCACGGTGAAGGTGTAGAGGATCTTGTTGTCGAACCCCGGCATCGCCTGGGTCTGGATCGCGATGCGGCCGTCGGGCGCGTAGATCGCGAAGCCATGGTTCACGTCCCCGCTGGTCACGCGGAACTCGACCGGCGAGCCGGTCACCAGATGCAGCGTGTCGCCGGTGGGCTGCCCTTCGATGCTCATCTGCCACGACCATTGCCGGCCGATCACGTTGACGACCTGCTTCGCGGCCAGCGGCCCGCTCTGCTCGGGGATCGGGAATTGGTTCAGCGTCGCGTAGCTGCCGACGAAGAAGCCGATCAGCAGGATGAAGAACAGCGCGGACCGCCATCGAGCCGATCGCCGATTGAGGCCGCGCACCGCGTCCGCGTCGGCAGGCCGGCCCACCTGCGAGATGATGTAGAGGAACCCGAGGGTGACCAGACCCATGCCCACGAGGGCAATGACCCAGACGACGTTCTGATAGACCATGGTGCGCTCCGGAGAGTGGCCAGGGTCTTATGTTCAGGGTTGCTTGTTACAGCTGTCAATAGAAGATGTACTAAATATGCAGAATATTGCGACGCAGCAATTGGCGGGGTTGGCATGACGCGGCTCGCCAGGGCGGTGATGGTGCTCGGCACCAGCAGCGGCGCGGGCAAGAGCTGGCTCGCGACCGCGCTGTGCCGGCACTATGCGCGCCGCGGCCTCAAGGTGGCGCCGTTCAAGGCGCAGAACATGAGCAACAACGCGCGGGTGGTGGCTACGCCGGTCTTGGCGAGCGGTTTCGCCGCCGGGCCGCCCCAAGGCGAAACGCGGCCCCCTCGGGGGGCAGGGAGCCACACGCAGTGGGCGACCGTGGGGGCAGAGATTGGCAGCGCGCAGTACTTCCAGGCGCTGGCCGCGCGCGCCGAGCCCGAGGTGCGGATGAACCCGCTGCTGCTCAAGCCCGAGCGCGACACGCACAGCCAGGCGGTGTTGCTCGGACAGGTCGATGCCGCGCTGACCGCGCTGCCCTGGCGCGAGCGCAGTGCGCGCGCCTGGCCGCGGATCGCGGCCGCGCTCGACGCGCTGCGCGCCGAACACGACCTCGTCGTGATCGAAGGCGCCGGCTCGCCGGCCGAGATCAACCTGATGGCCAGCGACATCGTGAACCTGCGCATCGCGCGGCATGCGGATGCGCGCTGCCTGCTGGTCGCCGACATCGACCGCGGCGGCGCGTTCGCGCACCTGTATGGCACCTGGGCGCTGCTGCCCGAGGCCGACCGCGCGCGGATCCGCGGCTTCGTGCTGAACAAGTTCCGCGGCGATGCCGATCTGCTCGCGCCCGCGCCCGAGCAGCTTCGGAAATTGACCGGCGTCCCCACGGTCGCGACGATCCCGATGCTGCCGGACCATGGCCTGCCCGAAGAGGACGGGTTCTTCCATCCTC
>JAFECV010000617.1 GCA_018241985.1 Pseudomonadota bacterium
CAGCAGCAGCAGCGACTTGATCGCGGCGAGCTGGCCCAGCAACTGATAGCTGCACGACTGCAGCGCCTCGACCGCCTGCACCGGCAGCCGCACTTGGCGCGGCTCGGCCATCGTGCGCTGCAGCGCCAGCGTGAGCGCGGCCAGGCTGTCGTACGCCTCGCGCCGCGCGAGCCGCCACGGCAGGTCCGAGGTCTGCGCCGCATCGAGCAGTGCCAGGGCCAGCTTCGCGTGCGCCCGCTGCGCGTTCACGCAGCGCTTGACCAGCGGCGGAACCTGGCTGCGTTCCCAGGCCGGCAGGATGTAGCTGAACAGCCAGGCGATGAGCGCGCCGAGCAGCGTGTCGGCCATGCGCAGCGCGGCCGCGAACGAGGGCTGCATGCCCGCCTCCAGCATGTGCGCCAGCAGCAGCGCGGTGAAAGTGGCGGAAACCGTCGTGTACAGATAGCGTCGCAGCGCAAACGCGTGCGACATGCCGGTGGTCAGCGCCACCACGAGCAGGATCACCAGGCCGCTCGGGTGCAGCGCCAGCAGGCCCGCGACCAGCAGGCAGCCGAGCAGCGTGCCCAGCACGCGCGCATTGCGCCGCTGCACCGTCTGCGCCAGGTTGCCGCGCATCACGACGGCGGTGGTCAGCATCACCCAGTAGCCATGGCCCTGCCACGGCAGATGCATGGACAGCAGGTAGCCGACCGTGACCGCCAGCGTCGCGCGCAGCGCGTAGCGCATCACCGGCGCGCGCCAGGCGAGCTGCAGCTTCAAGGGTTGCAGCGTCCATTGGGTCGGGCTCACGAACAGCTGCCACTGCGAGCGCACCTGCGCCAGCGCCGGGCGTTCTTCGCCGCGCGCGAGCCGGGCCATGCGGATCGTCTCGCCGTGCAGATGGCCGATCCGGTTCGCCATGCTGCGCAGCAGCGCGGCCACGTCGGGCTCGCCTTCGGCAAGCGGCAGCGGCGCGCTGTTCACCTGCGGCTGCGGCACCAGCGCGCCGTGCAGCCGCTCGCGCAGATCGGGCACCGGCACCGTGGCGCGGCGCGCGCGGCCGAGCAGCATCTCGAGCGCGAGCTGTTCCATGCTGGCTGCCGCCGTCTCCAGCCCCGAGCGCAGCAGCGGGGCGGTCGGCAGGCTGGCGCTGGCATGGTGCTTGAGCAGGTGGTCCAGGTCGAGGTCGCAGGCGAGCTGGTGGTCGCGTGCCTCCAGCAGCGCGAGCAGCATCGCCGCGAGCCGCTGGCGCCTGCGCGTGGTCGGCGACTCCAGCACCACGTCGCGCGTGCCCTGCAGGTAGTCGGCCAGCGTGATCTGCTGCGCCAGCATCGTGCTGAGCAACTCGTGGTGGTCGGCATCGGGCGCGAGCCGGGCCGCCTGCAGGCGCAGGATCTTCGCGAACGCAACCATGGATTCGGCCAGCAGCTGCACCCGGTACAGCGGATTGAGCAGGTGTGCCATCAACACCGCCCAGACCAGGTACAGCGCGCAGCCGAGCGCGAAGCCGCCGGTGCTCGCCGCGATCTGGCGCAGCGAACCCGGTGCCGGCTCGGCGATCGCGAGAATCATCGCGATCAGCACCGCGAACGTGATCGGGCCGCCGCGCTTGCCCCAGGACATCAGCATCACCGAGCCGTAGGTGCCGAGCACGATCACGATGCCCAGTTGGAGCGCGTCGTG
>JAFECV010000618.1 GCA_018241985.1 Pseudomonadota bacterium
GGCGTTGAACGCGGCGCAGACCAGCGGGTGCAGCTGGATCGCCTTGCCTTCGATCAGGATCGGCTCGAACGCCTGGATGCCCAGGCGGTGCAGCGTCGGCGCGCGGTTCAGCAGCACCGGGTGCTCCTTGATGACTTCTTCAAGGATGTCCCACACCACCGGCGTGCCCGATTCGACTTCCTTCTTCGCCGCCTTGATCGTGGTCGCGATGCCCATCGCTTCCAGGCGCGAGAAGATGAACGGCTTGAAGAGTTCCAGCGCCATCAGCTTCGGCAGGCCGCACTGGTGCAGCTTCAGCGTCGGGCCCACGGTGATCACCGAGCGGCCCGAGTAGTCGACCCGCTTGCCGAGCAGGTTCTGGCGGAAGCGCCCGCCCTTGCCCTTGATCATGTCGGCCAGGGATTTGAGCGCGCGCTTGTTCGCGCCGGTCATCGCCTTGCCGCGGCGGCCGTTGTCGAGCAGGCTGTCCACGGCCTCCTGCAGCATGCGCTTCTCGTTGCGCGCGATGATCTCGGGCGCCTTGAACTCGAGCAGGCGGCGCAGACGGCTGTTGCGGTTGATCACGCGGCGGTACAGGTCGTTCAGGTCCGAGGTGGCGAAGCGGCCGCCATCGAGCGGCACCAGCGGACGCAGATCCGGCGGCAGCACCGGCAGCACGTCGAGCACCATCCACTCGGGCTTGATGCCGGACTTGCGGAATGCCTCGAGCACCTTCAGCCGCTTCGTGTTCTTCTTGACCTTGACTTCGGAGCCGGTCAGGTCGCCGCGGAGCTTCTCGATCTCGACGTCGATGTCGATGCCCTGCAGCAGGTCCTTGATGCCCTCGGCGCCCATCTTCGCGACGAACTCGTCGCCGTATTCGCGGCGCTTCGCGTCGTAGTCGTCCTCGGACATGATGCCGAACTTCTTCAGCGGGGTCATGCCGGGGTCGGTCACCACGTAGGCTTCGAAATACAGCACGCGCTCGATGTCGCGCAGCGTCATGTCGAGCACCAGGCCGAGACGGCTCGGCAGGCTCTTCAGGAACCAGATGTGGGCGCAGGGCGCGGCCAGGTCGATGTGGCCCATGCGCTCGCGGCGCACCTTGGTCTGGGTCACCTCGACGCCGCACTTCTCGCAGATCACGCCGCGGTGCTTCAGGCGCTTGTACTTGCCGCACAGGCACTCGTAGTCCTTGATCGGGCCGAAGATCTTGGCGCAGAACAGGCCGTCGCGCTCGGGCTTGAACGTGCGGTAGTTGATGGTCTCGGGCTTCTTCACCTCGCCGAAGGACCAGGAACGGATCTTCTCCGGCGAGGCCATGCCGATCTTGATGGCGTCGAAATGCTCATCCGGCGTGAATTGCTTGAACAGGTCGAGTAGCGATTTCATATGACTCTTTCCTTCTATTCGGTGGAGTCAGAGCACGAATTGCTGCGCAATTCCGTGATCTGATCCGCAGGCATCCAACGGTTGGGGTCAGAGCACGAGTTTTGCTGCGCAAAATCGTGGTCTGACCCGCAAGGCATCAGGAGCGCTCCAGTTCGATGTCCAGGCCCAGGGAGCGGATCTCCTTGACCAGCACGTTGAACGATTCGGGCATGCCGGCCTCGATCGCGTGCTCGCCCTTGACGATCGACTCGTACACCTTGGTGCGGCCCTGCACGTCGTC
>JAFECV010000619.1 GCA_018241985.1 Pseudomonadota bacterium
CTGCTCGAGATCGCCGCGCGCCGCTTCGCCGAATAGCGGCGATGCGCCCTCTGCAGCGGCGCCGCGTTCAGCCGGCGAGCCCGTGCACCGCCTGCAGCATCGCCTCGCGCGCCTGGGCGACGATGCGTTCCTTCCACGCGTCGGTGTCGGTGTAGAACGCGTCCAGCATCTGCTGCTTGATCGCGCGCGCCTGCTCGGCCGGTGCCTGCGGATGCAACTGCAGCCACTGCTCGGCGCGCATCGCCTGCATCATCTCGAGGATGGGCAGCGTGCCGTATTCGAGCGCGATGCCGGTGTATTCGGCCTGCGGGCATTCCTCGCCGAGCGAATTCCACATCAGCCCCGTGAGGTAGGCCGAGGTCGACGAGCCGTCGTAGATCGAGGTCACCGGCGTCGCGCCGCCGCCGTCCCACCAGGCGCGCGCGCGCGCCACCGCGGCCTTGTCGTCGGGCCCGGCGTAGATGCGCTCGCCGACGCCGCTCGGGCCGAGGCCGGTGTGCAGGTCGATCCAGGCGATGCGCTCGGCGCGCCGGCCGTACGCCTGCAGCACGCGGCGCACGGTGCGGTTGCTCCAGGTCGGCTCGGTGCCGCCGAAGAACAGGCCGTTCGGGAACTCGTGCTGGCCGCGCGACACCGCGGCCTGCAGGTAGTCCTCGCCGCGCTGGGCGATCACCTGCTGGATCGCCGCGCGGTTCTCGTCGGTCGGCGGCCACTGCTCGGGCAGCAGCAGCGGCGCGAGCTCGCGGTACGGCTCGTTCACCGGCAGCGGTTTCGAGAAATCGTGGAAGTTGCGGTTCAGGTCGACGTTTTCGTGCGTCACGCGCCGGATGTGCGAGAAGCCGTAGGGATTGAGCGCATGCACGTACAGCACCGCGACGCCGCGCGCCTTCGCCTCGGCGCGCCAGTCGGCGTCGTGCAGCGCATGCACCTGCACGCCGCTGCCGCAATAGCCCTCGACGCCGTGGCAGGCGCTGGAGACGATCAACAGGGTCGCGCTGTCGGCCGGGCCGTCGAGCGCGACGTCCATCGCCAGCACCTCGCCATCGCGCCCGGGCAGCGGATGCTGGTGCGACTCGTTCGGCAGCCCGGCGGTCGCGACCGCTTCCAGGAACTTGATGCGCGCCTTCGCGTAGCTCGGCGAGAACGCCTCGTTGATGCCGATCATGCTTTCGCTCCTGCACGCGGGGTTTTCAGCCATTCCTCGGCGAGGCGCACCCAGTAGGTCGCGCCCAGCGGAATCAGGTCGTCGTTGAAGTCGTAGCTCGCGTTGTGCAGCATGCAGGGGCCGGCGCCGTGGCCCATCGCGCGGTGCGCGCCGTCGCCGTTCGCGATGAAGCAGTACGCGCCGGGCTTGGCCTGCAGCATGTAGGCGAAGTCTTCGGCGCCCATCGTCGGCTCCTGCTCGATCACGTTGCCGGCGCCGACGATGTCCTGCAGCACCCGGCGCGCGAATTCGGCCTCGGCGGCGGAATTGATCGTCGGCGGGTAGTTGCGCACGAACTCGAAGTCGCAGCTGGCCTCGTGCGCGGCGCAGGTGTGCTCGGCCACCTGCTTCATGCGCCGCTCGATCAGGTCCAGCACCTCGTACGAGAAGGTGCGCACCGTGCCCTGCAACTCGCAGCTGTCGGGCACCACGTTGGTGGCCT
>JAFECV010000061.1 GCA_018241985.1 Pseudomonadota bacterium
GCTTTGGTCCACGGCACCTTGTAGCGCGCGTCGCCGGACACCGCGTTGTCGTAGCTCCATTCGTGGATGCCCATCTTCTGCGACAGCAGGTTGACGTGCGGCGCGGGGCGCTGGCGCGCATCCTCGCCGTGCAGCAGGCGGTCGATCGAGACCGCGGCCTCGTGGCCGTGCGCGACCGCGGTGATGATGTTCTTCGGTCCCAGCGCGGCGTCACCGCCGAAGAACACGTGCGGCAGGCTGGACTGGAAGGTGCGGCGGTCGAGTACCGGCAGCCCGCCCTCGTCGAACGCGATGCCCGAGGAGCGCTCGATCCAGGGAAATGCGTTCTCCTGCCCGACCGCGACCAGCACCTCGTCGCATTCGATCAGCACCTCGGGCTCGCCGGTGGGGACGAGCCGGCGCCGCCCCTGCACGTCGCGCTCGGCGCGCACGATCTCGAAGCGCATGCCCGTGAGGCGCCCGCCCTCGTGCACGAACGCCTTGGGCACGTGGAAGTTGATGATCGGGATGCCTTCGTGCATCGCATCCTCCTTCTCCCACGGCGACGCCTTCATCTCGTCGAAGCCGCTGCGCACGACCACCTTGACATCACTGCTGCCCAGCCGGCGCGCCGAGCGGCAGCAGTCCATCGCGGTGTTGCCGCCGCCGAGCACGATCACGCGCCTGGCCGTGCGCGTCACATGGCCGAACGAGACCGATGCCAACCATTCGATGCCGATGTGGATGTGCTCGGCCGCCTCGCGGCGTCCGGGCAGATCGAGGTCGCGCCCGCGCGGCGCGCCGCAGCCGACGAACACCGCGTCGAAACCCTGCGCCAGCAGCGCATGCATCGAATCGACGCGCTGCCCGGGCTGGAATTCGACCCCGAGGTTCAGCACGTAGCCGCATTCCTCGTCGATCACCGATTCCGGCAGCCGGAAATGCGGGATCTGCGTGCGCATGAAGCCGCCGGCCTTCGCCTCCTCGTCGAACACCGTGACCTGGTAGCCGAGCGGCGCCAGGTCGCGCGCCACCGTCAGCGACGCGGGGCCGGCGCCGACGCAGGCGATGCGCTTGCCCGCGCGGCGCTTGTCCGGCGGCACCGGCAGCGGCATGCGGTCGCGCACCGCGTCCTTCATGTCGGCCGCGACGCGCTTCAGGCGGCAGATCGCGACCGGCTCGGGCTTGGCGGCGTTCGCCTCCTCGACCCGGCCGCGCCGGCAGGCCGGCTCGCACGGGCGGTCGCAGGTGCGGCCCAGGATGCCCGGAAACACGTTGGACACCCAGTTGACCATGTACGCGTCGGTGTAGCGCCCCTGCGCGATCAGGCGGATGTACTCGGGAACCGGCGTATGGGCCGGGCAGGCCCATTGGCAGTCGACGACCTTGTGGAAGTACGACGGATTGGCGGTATCGGTAGGCTGCAAGACGGTCTCCTTGCGCCGTCCCGCAGTCAGGGTGACGGGCGCTGACAGTCTAAGCCGGCGCGCGGCCCGCCGCGCTGGGTGTATCCCGAACGTGGTCTTTTCGCATCAGCGTCAGTCTGGGCTCGAACGCGGCGTCCGAGCAGCCGGCCGCTGGCGCGACCGGCTGCGACGACCCGAGCCTTCAGCCGAGCGCGGCGACGACCTCGGGCGGCGCCTGCACCAGCTCGATCAGCACGCCCTCGCCGGCGATCGGGAACTCTTCGCTGGCCCGCGGGTGCAGGAAGCAGATGTCGTAGCCGGCCGCGCCCTTGCGGATGCCGCCCGGCGCGAAGCGCACGCCCTGCGCAGTCAGCCATTCGACCGCCCTGGGCAGGTCGTCGATCCACAGGCCGACATGGTTCAGCGGCGTCGTATGCACCGCCGGCTTCTTCGCGGCATCGAGCGGCTGCATCAGGTCGACCTCGACCCGGTACGGGCCGGTGCCGATCGCGCAGATGTCCTCGTCGACGTTCTCGCGCTCGCTCCGGAAGGTCCCGGTGACCGTGAGGCCCAGCATCTCGACCCACAGCTGTTGCATGCGCTTCTTGTCGGGCCCGCCGATCGCGATCTGCTGGACGCCCAGCACTTTGAAGGGTCTGTTCATGCGCAGGATTCCTCGTTCGCCACCCGGCGGGCCTTCAGGCCCAGCTTGCGCAGCAGTTGAACGTCCGTCTCGACGTCGGGGTTGCCGGTGACCAGCAGCTTGTCGCCATAGAAGATCGAATTGGCGCCGGCCAGGAAGCACAGCGCTTGCACCGCCTCGCCCAGTTGCTGGCGCCCGGCCGACAGGCGCACCCGCGCCTTCGGCATGGTGATGCGCGCCACCGCGATCATGCGCACGAAGTCGAGCGGATCGATGGGCTCCGAATCGGCCAGCGGCGTGCCGGGCACCCGCACCAGGCTGTTGATCGGCACCGACTCCGGGTAGGGCTCGAGGTTGGCCAGCTGTGCAATCAGGCCCGCGCGGTGCACCGGCGTCTCGCCCATGCCCACGATGCCGCCGCAGCACACGCTGATGCCGGCCGCGCGCACGTGCGCAAGCGTGTCGAGCCGGTCCTGGTAGACGCGCGTGCTCACCACGTCGCCGTAGTACTCGGGCGCGGTGTCGAGGTTGTGGTTGTAGTAGTCCAGGCCGGCCGCGCGCAGCTGCCGGGCCTGGTCCGCCTCGAGCATGCCGAGCGTGGCGCAGGTCTGCAGGCCCAGATCCTTCACGGCCGCGACGAGCGCCGCCACCTTCTCGACATCGCGGTCCCTGGGCGCGCGCCAGGCGGCGCCCATGCAAAAGCGCGTGGCGCCGGCGGCCTTGGCGGCCCGTGCGGCGCCCACGACCTCGTCGACCTCCATCAGCTTGCCCGCCTTCACGCCGGTGTCGAACTCGGCCGACTGGGGACAGTAGCCGCAGTTCTCCGGGCAGCCGCCGGTCTTGACCGACAGCAGCGTGGCCAGTTCGATGTCGCCCTCGGGGAAATGGGCGCGGTGCACCGTCTGCGCTTCGAACAGCAGGTCGTTCAGCGGCTGGTCCAGCAACGCCTGCACCGCTTCGACGGACCAGCGTCGCGCCGGCGCCACCGCGCGTGCCGGCCGATGCACGGTCACCGGCTGAACGGCGTCCGGACCGCTGGCGCCCATCAGGCGAACTCCAGGATCACCTGATCCACCGCGAGCGACTCGCCCTGCGCCGCGACGATCTTGCCGACCACGCCGTCGCGCGCCGCCACCAGCACGTTCTGCATTTTCATCGCCTCGATCACCGCGAGCTTCTCGCCGGACTGCACCGCCTGGCCCGCCTTCACCGCGACCTCGACCAGCAGGCCGGGCATCGGCGACAGCAGGAAGCGGCCCATATCAGGCGGCGCCTTGAACGGCATCAGCGCGAACAGTTCGGCCGCGCGCGGCGTCAACACCAGCGTCTCGAGCGCGGTGCCGTCATGCGCGATGCGCAGCGCCAGCGGGCTCGCCGCGGTGCCGCGGTCGATCTGCGCGGTGAACGCGCTGCCGTTCACGCTGCCCTGCAGCCGGACCTCGCCGAGCTGCCAGCCGCTCTCGATTTCGTAGCGCTTCTCGCCCACCGTGATTGCGCATGCGCCGGATTCTCCGTTGAATTCGGTGATCCGCACCGGGTGCTGCACGTGGTGGCCGTCGGCGGCGAGCGCGACCACCACGAAGCGTTCGCCGACCACCATGCGATGGCCCTGCAACTGGCCCTCGAGCGAGGCCGCGCGCCCACGGGTCTTGCGGTGCGCGTACGCGGCCAGCGCGACCAGGAATCCGGGGTCGGCATGCGGCACATCGTCCGCATGGAAGCCCTGGCTGTAATGCTCGGCGATGAAGCCGGTGTTGAAGCGCCCCGCGACGAACTGCGGATGCGCGAGCAGCGCCGCCTGGAACGGAATGCTGCTGCTGACGCCGCGGATCACGAAACCATTGAGCGCCTCGCGCATCTTGGCGATCGCGTCGTTGCGGTCCTTGCCGTGCACGATCAGCTTGGCGATCATCGAGTCGTAGTACATCGGAATCTCGCCGCCCTCGTACACGCCGGTGTCCACGCGCACGCCGTGCAGATGCTCGGTGTCCGCCTGCCACATGGTCTGCTTCGGCGGCGCGAAGCGCACCAGCCGGCCGGTGGACGGCAGGAAGTTGCGGAACGGATCCTCGGCATTGATGCGGCACTCGATCGCCCAGCCGTCACGCGCGACCTGGGCCTGGATCAGCGGCAGTTTCTCGCCGGCCGCCACGCGGATCATCAGCTCGACCAGATCGAGCCCGGTGATCGATTCGGTCACCGGGTGCTCGACCTGCAGCCGGGTGTTCATCTCGAGGAAGTAGAAGTCCTGGTCCTTGCCGACCACGAACTCGACCGTGCCGGCGCTCTGATACTGAACGGCCTTGGCCAGTTGCACGGCCTGCTCGCCCATCGCCTTGCGCGTCGCGTCGCTGATGAACGGCGACGGCGCCTCCTCGATCACCTTCTGGTGGCGGCGCTGGATCGAGCATTCGCGTTCGTTCAGGTAGACCACGTTGCCTAAGCTGTCGCCGAGCACCTGGATCTCGATGTGGCGCGGCTCCTGCACGAACTTCTCGACGAACACCCGGTCGTCGCCGAAGCTGCTGCGCGCCTCCGCCTGGCAGCTCGAGAACCCCTCGAACGCCTCCTTGTCGTTGTACGCGACGCGCAGGCCCTTGCCGCCGCCGCCGGCGCTGGCCTTGATCATCACCGGGTAGCCGATGCCCTTCGCGATCTCGACCGCTTGCGCGGCGCTCGCGATCGCCTCGTTCACGCCGGGAATGCAGCTCACGCCGGCGGACTGGGCCAGTTGCTTGGACGCGATCTTGTCGCCCATCGCCGCGATCGAATGATGCTTCGGGCCGATGAAGACGATGCCCTCTTCCTCGACCTTTTTCGCGAATCCGGCGTTCTCCGACAGGAAGCCGTAGCCCGGATGCACCGCCTGCGCGCCGGTGCGCTTGCACGCCTCGATGATGCGGTCCGCCTGCAGGTACGACTCGCGGCTTGGCGCCGCGCCGATGTGAACCGCTTCGTCGGCCAGTTGCACGTGCCGCGCGCCGCGGTCCGCGTCCGAATAGACGGCGACGGTCGCGATGCCCATCTTGCGCGCGGTCGCGATCACGCGGCAGGCGATTTCGCCACGGTTGGCAATCAGGATCTTCTTGAACATGGTCACTACTCCTCGGTCCTGATCACAGCGGAATGTTGCCGTGCTTGCGCCACGGGTTCTCGAGCTTCTTCTCGCGCAGCATCACCAGGCTGCGGCAGATGCGCTTGCTCGTGTCGTGCGGCGGGATCACGTCGTCGATGAAGCCGCGGCTGCCGGCGACGAACGGGTTCGCGAAGCGCTCCTTGTACTCGGCCTCGCGCGCCGCCAGTTTCTCGGGGTCGTTCTTGTCCTCGCGGAAGATGATCTCGACCGCGCCCTTCGCGCCCATCACCGCGATCTCGGCGCTCGGCCAGGCCAGGTTCACGTCGCCGCGCAGGTGCTTGGAGCTCATCACGTCGTAGGCGCCGCCGTAGGCCTTGCGCGTGATCACGGTGACCTTCGGCACCGTGCACTCGGCGTACGCGAACAGGAGCTTGGCGCCGTGCTTGATGATGCCGCCGTACTCCTGGCTGGTGCCGGGCATGAAGCCGGGCACGTCGACGAAGGTGATCACCGGGATGTTGAACGCGTCGCAGAAGCGCACGAAGCGCGCGCCCTTGATGCTGCTCTTGATGTCGAGGCAGCCGGCCAGCACCAGCGGCTGGTTCGCGACGATGCCGACGGTGCGGCCTTCCATGCGCGCGAAGCCGATCACGATGTTCTTCGCGTAGTCGGGCTGCAGTTCGAAGAAGTCGCCGTCGTCGACGATCTTCGTGATCAGCTCCTTCATGTCGTACGGCTGGTTCGGGTTCGCCGGCACCAGCGTGTCCAGGCTCGGCTCGCGCCGGTCCGGCGTGTCCTGGCAGGCGCGCACCGGCGCCTTCTCGCGGTTGCTCAAGGGGAGGTAGCTGTACAGGCGCCGCAGCATCAGCAGCGCCTCGACATCGTTCTCGAACGCGAGATCCGCCACACCACTCTTCGTGGTGTGGGTCAGCGCGCCGCCGAGCTCCTCGGCGGTAACCGACTCGTGCGTCACGGTCTTCACGACTTCGGGGCCGGTCACGAACATGTACGAGCTGTCCTCGACCATGAAGATGAAGTCGGTCATCGCCGGCGAATACACCGCGCCGCCGGCGCACGGGCCCATGATCATGCTGATCTGCGGCACCACGCCCGAGGCCAGTACGTTGCGCTGGAACACGTCGGCGTAGCCGCCCAGGGACGCCACGCCTTCCTGGATGCGCGCGCCGCCCGAGTCGTTCAGGCCGATCACCGGCGCGCCGACCTTGATCGCCTGGTCCATGATCTTGCAGATCTTCTCGGCATGCGCTTCGGACAGCGCGCCGCCGAACACGGTGAAGTCCTGGCTGAACACGAACGCGAGGCGCCCGTTGATCATGCCGTAGCCGGTTACCACGCCGTCGCCGGGGATCTTGTTCGCGGCCATGCCGAAGTCGGCCGAGCGGTGCTCGACGAACATGTCCCATTCCTCGAAGCTGCCGTCGTCGAGCAGCAGCTCGATGCGCTCGCGCGCGGTGAGCTTGCCCCTGGCGTGCTGCCCGTCGATGCGCTTCTGGCCGCCGCCGAGCCGCGCCTTGGCGCGCTTGTCCTCGAGTTGCTGAATGATCTCCTGCATGATGTCCCTCTGTTCGGTTACTACGAAATCAATAGCGAACTATGCGTATTCCGCCTTCGCTTCCAGCAGTTTTCTTGCTGCGGTCGAGGCCGCGACCCGGCCCTGCTCGACGTCCGCGGTCAGCTGCGGCAGCAGCGCGCGCACCTGCGCATTGTGGCGGAACGCTTCCTTCAGCCCAGCGTCGATGCGCTCCCACATCCAGGCGATCGCCTGGTGCCTGCGTCGCTCGGCCAGCGCGCCGCTCGCCTCGAGCGCACGGCGGAATTCGGAGACCGTGCTCCAGAACCGGTCCAGACCGTCGCCGGTCAGCGCGGAGAGGCGCAGCACCTGCGATTGCGCCTGGTGGACCGATGCCGCGCCCTGCCCCGCGTGCAGCGGCCCATGGCGCCGGAGCAGGCGCAGCGCGCCCGCGATCTGCGCCTCGGCGCGCGTAGCCGCCGCCGGGTCGGTGTCGGCCTTGTTGATCACGACCAGGTCGGCCAGCTCCATCACGCCCCGCTTGATCGCCTGCAGGTCGTCGCCGGCATTGGGCAGTTGCAGCAGCACGTACATGTCGGTCATGCCGGCCACCGCGGTCTCGGACTGGCCGACGCCGACCGTCTCGACGATCACGATGTCGAAGCCCGCCGCCTCGCACACCAGCATCGCCTCGCGCGTCTTGTCGGCGACGCCGCCCAGCGTGCCGCCGCTGGGGCTGGGCCGGATGTAGGCGTGCTCCTCGGCCGAGAGCTTCTCCATCCGCGTCTTGTCGCCGAGGATCGAGCCGCCCGACAGGCTGGACGATGGATCGACCGCCAGCACCGCGACCCGGTGCCCCTCTCCGATCAGCATCATGCCGAGCGCCTCGATGAAGGTGCTCTTGCCGACCCCCGGCGCGCCGCTGATGCCGAGACGAAACGAATGGCCGGTGTGCGGCAGCAGCGCCGTCAGCAGTTCGTCCGCCTGCGCGCGGTGATCGACGCGGGTCGATTCGAGCAGCGTGATCGCCTTGGCAACGGCACGGCGCTGGGCCATCGGGGCTGCGGCGTCGAGCACGAGATCAGGCTGCATGCGCCGCCCCTTCCGAATGAACCGGGACCCTCATGCTGTCCAATCCTCGATCCGCAGTCCCTCGATGCGCTCGAACTCGCGCACGTTGTGCGTGACGACCACGCCGTCCTCGGCCAGCGCCTGGCATCCGATCAGCAGGTCGATTGCACCGATGGGCGTACCGGCAGTACGCAGCCGTGCCCACTGGCGGCCGTAATGCCAGACGGCCTCCGGTCCCCACGGTTCCTGCACGTACAGCCCCATCGCCTGCTCCAGCCAGCGCCTGTTGTGTTCGACTCGCTGGCTGCGCATCACGCCGCTGGCCAGTTCCGCGGCCACCAGCGACGAAATGACCATGGCCTCCGGCTCGACCGCGCGCATGCGCGCCAGTACTTGCGGATGCTGCTTCTGCCACGCGTAGATGCAGATGTTGGTGTCGAGGAAGTAGCGCGACATGGTCTCAATCGAAATCCGGCGGATCGCGCGGCGGTGTGCGGTCGCGCTCGATTTCATCCGGCATGCCTTCGAACCGTCCCAGTACCTCCTGCAGTTGCTCCCACCACTCTTCTCGGGTGCGGTGGCGCGGGCGCAGGATCACGCCATCGCCTATCCGCTCGACCGTCACCTCGTCCGTGTCGAAACGGAATTCCCTGGGCAGGCGCACGGCCTGGCTACGGCCGTTCATGAAGACTTTGGCGATGGCAGGATCGGACACGGTTGGCCTCCGAATTTCAATGGTATATATCAATGATATATACCATTGATCAGGCGGTCAAACTGGCCTTGATCTGCTCGAGCACGTCCTTCGCGCAGGCCGGGATCGGCGTGCCGGGGCCGTAGATGCCTTTCACGCCCGCGTCGTACAGGAAGCCGTAGTCCTGCTGCGGGATCACGCCGCCGACGAACACGACGATGTCGCCGCCGCCCTGATCGCGCAGTGCCTGGATGATCGCCGGCACCAGCGTCTTGTGACCGGCGGCGAGCGTGCTGATGCCGACCGCGTGCACGTCGTTCTCGATCGCCTGGCGCGCGCATTCCTCGGGCGTCTGGAACAGCGGGCCGATGTCGACGTCGAAGCCGAGGTCGGCGAACGCGGTCGCCACCACCTTGGCACCGCGGTCGTGGCCGTCCTGGCCCAGTTTTGCGACCATCACACGCGGTCGGCGGCCCTCGCTTTCCGCGAACGCGGCGATCTCGCCTTTGAGCTTTTCCCAGCCCTCGGCCGAATCGTACGCGGCTGCATAGACACCGCTCACCATCTGCGTTTCGGCGCGATGGCGCCCGAACACTTTCTCCATGGCCGACGATACCTCGCCCACAGTCGCGCGCGCGCGCATCGCGTCTATGCTCGCGGCGAGCAGATTGCCCTGCCCCGACGATGCTATTGAAATAATAGCATTCAATGCGCTTTGCACCTTCGCCTTATCGCGATT
>JAFECV010000620.1 GCA_018241985.1 Pseudomonadota bacterium
ATGACGGCGGTTTCGTACCTGGTGGCCGAGCCCTGCGTTCAGGCCGCGAGCGCGCCGGTGGAGGCACGCAGCCTGCGCCGCGCCAAGGAGTACATCCACGCGCATCTGGACCGCCCCTTGCTGCTGGCCGAGATCGCCCGCCACGCCTGCGTCAGCCCGCGCACCCTGGAACTGGTCTTCAAGCGTCACGGCGAACCCTCGCCGCTGGCCTACGCCCGGCGCCAGCGCCTCTATGCGGCCCATGCGGCCTTGCGCCAGGCCACCCGCGACGGCCGCGCGCAGGCCGTGACCGACGTGGCGCTGACCTACGGCTTCGTGCACATGGGGCGCTTCAGCGCGCAGTACCGGACGCAGTTCGGTTGCCTGCCGTCCGAGACGCTGAAGAATTCCTGAGCTGCGAATTGGACGACGCCGCGCGGCGGGCCGCAGGTGACGGCTCAGGACCTGGCCCATGCGCTCCACCGTCGGGAAACGAACATCCGCATGGCCGCCGCACTCGGCTTCGCCGGCGCCGGCACACTGGCGGCGCGAGTTGACGGTGGCCCGCGGGTGACAACGGACTACTTCACATCGATGTGGATCGTGATCTCCTCGGTCGATGCGACCGGTTGGCCGTCCTTGACAGCGGGAAAGAACTTCCACTTCGCGAACGTGTCCAGCAGCAGCCGGTTGAGCCGGGGGTCGGGGCTGGGCTGGGCGAGTTCCACGGTTGCGCTGCCGTCGGCCGCCACGTGGAAGCGCGCCCGGACCACCGCGTGCAGCGCTTCCTCGCGCAATTCGTCCGGGATCTGCGGCATCGGGCGCACGATCGCCTGCGCGCCGCCCGAGGCGGACAGACTCTTGCCACTGCCCTCCACCGGCGGCTGGGTTGGCGTCTGGGCCGGTGCCGGTGCGGGCGGCGCCGACGGTTCAGGCGCGGGCCGGGCCGGCTGCAGCGCGCGGGGTGATTGATCGGAGAGACGCGGCGGCAGCGCCGTCGGAACCGGCTGCGTCGGGCGCGGTGCCGGCCGGGGCTCGGGCTTCGGCGTCGGCGGAACAGGCTTCGATTCGTTCTGCGCTGCCGGTGACGCCTCGGGCGGCAGTTCGACGATCTGCATCTCGACGGGCGGCGCTTGCAGGGAGCGCTGCCGCGGCTCGTGCATGAACAGGGCGAACGCCCACAACACCGCGGCCCAGACCAGGATCGCCGACGGCAGCGTCCAGGCGAGGCGCCGCCAGGGATCGTCGACGTCGCGCAGCGGCGGCGGCTCAATCGACATGCTTGACCGCGATCAGGAAGTGCCGCGCTCCGGCCTCGCGCGCCGCGAGCATTGCCTGCACGGTCACGCCGTTGGGCGCGGCGCTGTCCGCGGCCACGATGATGCTGGCGTCGGGGCCGGCAAGCATGGGCTTGAGCGTCGACGCGAGCGTGGCCAGCGTCACCGGCGTGCGGTCCAACAGGATGCGGCTGTCGGCGGTGATCGCGAGCGTTACCGGGGTCTTCGGCTGCATCGCCGCGGCGTGTCCCTGCGGCAGGTCGACCGGCAGCGAGTGCAGGTTCTGCATCGACAGCGACGCCAGCATGAAGGTCGCGAGCAGGAAGAACATCACGTCGATCATCGGAATGATCTCGATGCGCCCGCGCCTGGATTCGCGGCTCCT
>JAFECV010000621.1 GCA_018241985.1 Pseudomonadota bacterium
CGCCGTTCCCGGTGAACGGCCACGGTCATCTGATTCCCGATCTGCCGCTGATTGAGGGCCGCGGCTGGCTGCTGGGATCGACCTACCAGCGCGGCCGCACCGATACCGGCTGCGCAGCCGTAGACGACCTTGCCAACCTGCAGCGGCTGCACGAACTGCTGCCGGGCGCGGCGCAGTGGCTGGCCCCGGACTTCGATGCGGCCCGGGTGCGATCCTGGTCCGGCGTGCGCTGCGCCGCGCCGGACCGGCTGCCGCTGGCCGGCGCCACCGCCCTGCCCGGTCTGTGGCTGTGCACCGCGATGGGTTCGCGCGGGCTCGCGCTGGCGCCGTTGTGCGGCGAACTGCTGGCAGCCCGCCTGCATGCGGAGCCGCTGCCGGTCGAAGCATCTCTTGCGCGTCGCCTCGACGCAACGCGCTTCGACCAGGAGAGGTCCGGTCCCACCGCGGCCGCGCCGATTTAGGGCCTACCCGGTATACCGGCCGCGCGAATCGCCGCCGCTCGCGCATAAGCTTATGCGCATAAGGGCAGAACAAATAAGTAGTTCGCTTTTGCAAGGGGCGACCCTAGAGTCGCGTCCATGCATGAATTCGCGTTCATCGCCGCAGGCTTTTTCGTCGGACTCGTGGTCGGACTGACCGGGGTCGGCGGCGGCTCGCTGATGACGCCGCTCTTGATCTTCTTCTTTCGCATCAAGCCGCATCTGGCGATCGGCACCGATCTGTTGTTCGCCGCGATCACCAAGTTCGGTGGCTCGATCGCGCTGGCGCGTGCGCGCACCATCGCCTGGCCGGTCGTCGGTTGGAGCGCGCTCGGCAGCATTCCGGCCGCGCTGCTGACGCTCGCGGTGCTGCACCGGCTGGGGCCGGCGAACGCCGCGGTGCAACAGGCGATGACGACCACGCTCGGCGGCGCGCTGCTGCTGACCGCCGCCGCGACGCTGTACAAGGCGGTCATCGGCCGCAGCGCACCACGCGCAGCCAGCGCGAGCGCCGACCTGCAGACGAGCCCGCGCCAGCGCGCGCTGACCGTGCTGTTCGGCGTCGTGATCGGTACGCTGGTCACGCTGACCTCGGTCGGCGCCGGCGCGATCGGCATGCTGGTGCTGATGCTGCTGTACCCGACGCTGCCGCTCGCGCGCCTGGTCGCGGCCGACATCGCCCACGCGGTCCCGCTGACGCTGGTCGCGGGCCTCGGCCATGCGTCGCTCGGCTCGGTCGACTGGCCGCTGCTCGCCTCTCTGCTGGCCGGCTCGCTGCCGGGCATCTGGCTCGGCTCAGCGCTGAACCGCCGCACGCCGGAGCGCCTGGTGCGCTCGCTGCTGTCGCTGCTGCTCGCCTACGCCGGCGCCAAGTTGATTGCACTTTAGAACCTGACCCGCCATGTACCAGTACACCGACTTCGACCGCCAGTTCGTCAAGCTGCGCGCGCAGCAGTTCCGCGACCAGCTCGAGCGCTGGCAGCGCGGCGAACTGACCGACGACCAGCTGCTGCCGCTGCGGCTGCAGAACGGCTGGTACATCCAGCGCTACGCACCGATGGCGCGCATCGCCGTGCCCTATGGCGAGATCAGCAGCACGCAGCTGCGCATGCTGGCGCGCATCGCACGCGACTACGACAAGCCGGAGCCCGAGCTGCT
>JAFECV010000622.1 GCA_018241985.1 Pseudomonadota bacterium
GCGCCCCTTAGCCTGATGGACGAGCCTACCGAAGGGGTGCAGCCGGAAAATATCGCGAAGATGGGCCTGCTGCTGCGCGCCCGATGCGAGGCCGGCGCGGCGTTCGTCGTCGTGGAGCAGAACCTGTCGTTCCTGATGCAGGTTTCCGACCACGTGCTCGTGCTCGATCACGGCGAGTGTGTCGCGAGCGGCCCGCTCGCCCTGTTCACCCGCGAGCGGCTCGAGAGCCACCTCGTGGTGTGAGAGACACACCGTTGGACGAGGCTATAACCGATTTCACCTGCGAGACTTCATCATGCTGGACAACAAATCACTGAAGCAATTGCTCGAGCAACGCAAGGCGCTGAAACACACCGTCAGCCCCGAGGAATGGGCCGTGCGCGTGGAGCTGGCGGCCTGCTACCGGCTGGTGGCGCATTTCCGCATGACAGACTGGATCTACAACCACATCTCCGCACGCGTTCCGGGCTCGCATGAACACTACCTGATCAACCCGTTCGGTTTGCTGTACGAGGAAGTGTCGGCCTCGAACCTCGTGAAGGTCGACGTGCAAGGCCGGCTCGCCGAGGACGTGGAACTCGACGTCAACCCCGCCGCCTTCGTGATCCATGGCGCCATTCATGCGGCGCGGCCTGAAGTCGGCTGCGTGCTGCACACGCACACCCTGGCCGGATCCGGCGTGGCCGCGCAGAGCGACGGGCTTCTGCCCATCTCCCAGCATGCGCTCAAGTTTCATGGCCGGGTGGCCTACCATGATTTCGAAGGCATCGCGCTGGATGACGAAGAACAGCAGCGGCTGGTGCGCGACCTTGGTGACAAGGATGTGCTGATCCTGCGCAATCACGGCCTGCTGACTCTGGGACGCGATGTGCCGGAAGCGTTCGAAGCCATGTACTTTCTCGAACGCGCCTGCCAGATCCAGATCGCCGCACTGGCGGGCGGTGCTGGCGTCACCCGCCCCGGCCCGGCCGTGTGTGACCGAACCGCCGCCCAGTTCGCGGGCAGCGACCGCTTTGTCCAGGGCCGCGACTGGCAGGCTCTGCTGCGGTTGCTGGACCGAACCGATTCGTCGTACAGGGATTGAGCCGCATCGGCTGGCGCCCTTCGGGGCGTACGGCCGGGGGCACCAAATTCAGCTCAGACGATCTGGCACGCGTCCGCGAAAGACAGGCGGGGCAGGCGCGCGTAGGTTGCCGACGAATCGGCGTAACCCAGATTGCAGATGAAGTTGGTCTTGACCGTGGTTCCGGCCCAGAAAGTCCGATCGACCGCCGCGGTGTCGAAGCCGCTCATCGGCCCGCAATCCAACCCGAGCGCACGCGCCGCAATGATCAAGTAGCCTCCTTGCAGTGATGCGTTGCGAAGAGCGGTCTCGGCGACAAGCGCATCGTTGCCGGTGAACCAGAGACGCGCGTCCGCATGCGGAAACAAGTGCGGCATGCGCTCGAAAAATTGCATGTCCATGCCGATGATGACCGTCACCGGTGCCTGCCGGGTCTTGTCCCGATTGCCCCTGGACATGCAGGCAAGCAACCGCTCCTTGGCCTCCCCTGACTGCACGAACAGCAAACGCGCCGGCGAACAGTTGGCCGACGTCGGGCCGAGGCTCATCAGGTGATATAGGCGCTCCAGC
>JAFECV010000623.1 GCA_018241985.1 Pseudomonadota bacterium
CCTCACCCCGCCGTCTGCAGTGCCAGCCCCGCATGCTCGCGCAGCGGGTGGAACTGGATCTTCGGGAACCGCTCCTGCGCCAGCCGCACGTCGTACGGGCTGGTGCACAGATACGCCAGCGTGTCGGCGGCGTCGCGCGCGAGGCGCTGCGGGTAGGCGTCGCAGAACGCGCGCAGCTCGGCCGGCGTGTCGGCGCTGATCCAGCGCGCGCCGGTGTACGGGCTGGATTCGAGCCGCACGTCGCAGTCGTACTCGGTCTTTAGCCGGTGCTGCACCACCTCGAACTGGAGCTGGCCGATCGCGCCGAGCAGCATCGCGCCGCCGACGTCGGGGCGGAACACCTGGATCGCGCCTTCTTCGCCGAGCTGCACCAGCCCCTGCTGCAGCTGCTTGGTGCGCAGCGGGTTCTTCAGGATCACGGTCGTGAACAGCTCGGGCGCGAAGAACGGCAGCCCGGTGAACTGCAGATTCGCGCCGTCGGTGATGGTGTCGCCGAGCTGCACGCCGCCGTGCGTGGTGAAGCCGATGATGTCGCCGGCATAGGCCTCGTCGACCGCCTCGCGGCGCTGGCTCAGGAACGTGACGACCGAGGTCGGCCGCAGCTCCTTCGCCGTGCGCTGCACCTTCAGCTTCATGCCGGGCCGGTAGCGGCCCGAGGCCATGCGCACGAAGGCGATCCGGTCGCGGTGGTTCGCGTCCATGTTCGCCTGCACCTTGAACACGACGCCGGAGAAGCCTTCGTCGTCGGGCTGCACCACCTGCTCCACGGCCTGCCGGTTCACGGTCAGCGTGCTCGTGCGCGGGCCCGGCGGCGGTGCCAGGTCGACCAGCGCGTCGAGCACTTCCATCACGCCGAAGTTGTTCACCGCCGAGCCGAAGAACACCGGGGTCTGCTTCGCGGCGAGAAAGGCCGCGCGGTCCCAGGCCGGCGACGCGCCGGCGGCCAGCTCCATGCTGTCGCGCGCGGCCTCGTACGCGTGGCCGAAGCGCGCGACGAGCGCCGCGTGGTCGGCGAGCGCAATCGTCTCGAAGTCCTGCGGCCGGCGTTCGCTGCCGGCCTCGAACACCGTCATCGCCTGCGTGCGCAGGTTCATGATGCCGCCGAACTGCTTGCCCTGGCCGACCGGCCAGGTCATCGGCACGCAGGGCATGCCGAGCTCGCGCTCCACCTCGTCGAGCAGGTCGAGCGGCTCGCGCACCTCGCGGTCCATCTTGTTGACGAAGGTGATGATCGGCGTGTCGCGCTGGCGGCAGACCTCGATCAGCCGGCGCGTCTGCGCCTCCACGCCGTTCGCCGCGTCGATCACCATCAGCGCCGAGTCGACCGCGGTCAGCACGCGGTAGGTGTCTTCGGAAAAATCCTTGTGCCCCGGCGTGTCGAGCAGGTTGATCACGTGGTCGCGGTACAGCATCTGCATCACCGACGACGCCACCGAGATGCCGCGCTGCTTCTCGATCTCCATCCAGTCGCTGGTCGCGTGGCGCGTGGCCTTGCGCGCCTTGACCGAGCCCGCGATCTGGATCGCGCCGGAGAACAGCAGCAGCTTCTCGGTCAGCGTGGTCTTGCCCGCGTCGGGGTGGGAAATGATCGCAAAGGTGCGGCGGCGCCGGGTTTCGGTGGCGTAGG
>JAFECV010000624.1 GCA_018241985.1 Pseudomonadota bacterium
GTTGACTGCAGCCGCTACCCGGGCCGTGGGGGCGGAGCGCCCAGTCAGAACACGATGCCATTCGAGAAGCGGACCCGCCCGGGGGCGCATCCGCTCTTGGAATGACACAGCTTCGCTCTGGCCTGGCCTGCTCCGAAGGACGAAGCGCCCGAGCTGGAAATTCGACCTGCTCAGGCGCCGCGGTTCGCTCGGTGCGCTTACTTGCGCAGACCCAGCTTGGTGATCAGCGCGGTGTAGCGCTCGGCATCCTTGGACTTCAGGTAGTCCAGGAGCTTCCTGCGCCGGCTCACCATGCGCAGCAGGCCGCGGCGGCCGTGATGGTCCTTGGCGTGCGTCTTGAAGTGCGGCGTCAGCTCGTTGATGCGGGCGGTCAGCAGCGCGACCTGGACTTCCGGACTGCCGGTGTCGGCAGCGGCACGCGCGTTGTCCTTGACCACGGCGGCCTTGTTCTCTTTCGAGATCATCGGTGTTACCTCGTTCCAAATGGTTTGACTTGCGTGGTGCGCCGGAACTGCATGCCACGTGCGCTCTGCGAAAGGCAAAGCCTGTTGATTATAGCGACGAACGGTTTATTCGCGCCGCGCTCAGCGCCACGCGGCGGCCAGCCAGTCGCCGAGCCGCTGCGCGCCCTGCACGAGCCGTGCCGGCTCCCGGGACGCGAAGCACCAGCGCAGCCAGCCCTGCGCCTCCGGACCGAACGCGCTGCCCGGCGCCAGGCCCAGCCCGGCTTCGGCGACCAGCCGCTTTGCCACGGCCAACGAATCGCCCTGCCCTTCGAGCTGCAGGAACGCGTACATGCCGCCCTGCGCCGGCGCCACCCGCACGCCGGGCAGACGCGTAAGCAGCGGCACCAGCGTGTCCCGGCAGTCCTTCAGGTGCGCAACGATCTTTGGCGTGATCTCGTCCACGTGCGCCAGCGCCGCCAGGCCCGCGCGCTGCGTGAACACGCTGGCGCACGAGGTGTTGAACTCGATCAGCTTGCCGACCTGCGGCGTGAGCAGAGGCGGCATCACGAGCCAGCCCAGGCGCCAGCCGGTCATCAGAAAGCTCTTGGAGAAGCTGTGCACCACGATCAGCCGGTCGTCGGGCCCGGCGAGGTCCAGAAAGCTCGGCGCGCAGCCGTTTTCCGTGTCGCCCGCGTAGTACAGCCGCTCGTACACCTCGTCGGCGAGGATCCAGGTGCCGGTCGTGCGGCAATGCGCGAGCAGCGCCTGCTGCTCATGCCGGGTCAGCGTCCAGCCGGTCGGGTTGTTCGGCGCGTTGACGATCAGCAGCCGCGTGGCCGGTGTGATCGCGGCGAGCAACGCGTCGAGATCGAGCGTCCACGCGCCGGCCACGGGCTTGAGCGCCACGCGCCGCACCCGCGCGCCGAGGATTTCGGGCTGCGCGGTCAGGTTCGGCCAGACCGGCGTGACCGCGACCACCTCGTCGCCCGCATCGACCAGCGCCTGCACCGCGAGCATCAGCGCGTTCACGCCGCCGGAAGTGATGGCGATCCGCTCGGCGTCGATGTTGCCGTGCAGCGCGCTCATGGTGCGCGCGATGCTGTCCCGCAGTTCGGGCAGGCCCAGGTTGTGCGCGTAGAAGGTCTCGCCGCGCTCGATCGATTCGATCGCCGC
>JAFECV010000625.1 GCA_018241985.1 Pseudomonadota bacterium
TGCCGCGCTGTTCGTGGTCCTCGGCCTGGGCGTGATCGTCACGCGCCAGATGCTGGGCACGCTGCACCTGTTCATGCTGCACGCGGTGGCGCTGACCGCCTCGGCGGTGGTGCTCGGCATTGCCCTGAACAGCCCGCATCTCTTCTGGGTGGCGGCGATTACCTTCTCCACCAAGGTGGTGGCGGTGCCGCTGGTCCTGGTGTGGGCGGCGGGCAGCGAAATCTACGAGCGCCGCGAAGTGGACCAGGTGCTGACGATCCCGGTCTCGGTCCTCATCGCCGCAGTACTGGCGCTCGTGGCCTGGGTGACCGCGGATCCGCTGGTGCACGCGATCAGCGATCGGCCGTTTGCCGCCATCAATCTGCCGACCGGCCTGATGGCGGTGTTCTTCGGGGCCTTCACCGTTGCGGTACGCCGCGAGGCGGTGGCGCAGATGATGGGCATCATGATCATGGAAAGCGGCGCGTTCTTCGCCTTGATCTCGATCGTCAACGAGCTTTCGATCATTGCCGAGATCGCGGCAGCCGTGGACGTGCCGGTCGTCGCACTCGTGATCGGCTTGCTCATCCGCAGCATCCGCCGCGTGACCGGAATGACCCGCGTCGGCTTGCTCGCGGAATTGAAGGAGCATCGATGACGCTTGCGTGGATACTGATCGTGCCCGCCATCGCCACGTTGCTCGCGCTTGCGAACCGGCGCGCGGCGCCATGGGTGACGCTGGCGTCCGCTCTCATCGTGCTCGTGCTGTCGTCATCGGCAGCGCTCACCATCAATCGAATGGGTGTCGTGCATGCGGCGGACGGCAGGCTCTCGCTCGACGCGTTGTCGGCCGTCTATTTGCTGCTGGTGGCGTTCGTGGGCGTGACGGCTGCGCTGTATTCGATTGGCTACCTGCACGCCCGCGCGGCAGAGCACGCCGGCGTCGCGCCGCGCTACCGCGAGTACTGGCCGCTCTACAACCTGTTCATGATTTCAATGCTGGCGGTGCCGCTGATTTCGAACCTCGCGATGATCTGGATCGCGATCGAATTGACCACGATCTTCTCGGCATTCCTGGTGGCCTATGAGAATCGTACCGCCGCACTCGAAGCGGCCTGGAAATATGTCGTGCTTACCAGCGTCGGCGCGATGATCGCGCTGTTCGGGGTGCTGGTTCTGTATTACGGAATCAATCACGCCGGGCAGCCGGTGACTTGGGCGGGGCTGGTCGTGGCAGCGCCAGTGCTGCCGCCCGCCGTGCTGCTGCTGAGCTTCGCGCTGTGGCTGGTCGGTTTCGGTGCGAAGACGGGACTGGTGCCCTTGCACACCTGGCTCCCCGACGCGCACAGCCAAGCGCCGGCTTCGATCTGTGCATTGCTTTCCGGCGTCGAGGTCAGTGGCGCTCTCTACATGCTGCTGCGCATCTATCCCGCGCTGATACGCAATCCGGGAATCGCACATCCGTCGGCTTGGTATCTGGTTGCCGGTCTCCTAAGCGTGACGGTCGCCGCCTTTCTTCTGCTGCAAGTGCACGACTTCAAGCGACTGTTCGCGTATTCGACGATCGAGCACATGGGCGTGATTCTTGCGGCCTGTGGACTCGGATCCGGCGTGAACGAACTCGGCACCGTGTACCAG
>JAFECV010000626.1 GCA_018241985.1 Pseudomonadota bacterium
GGAGGCCGAGGCCACCGGCTACCCGCGCGACAAGATGTACGGCGTGTGGTGGGCCGGCGCGGAACCCGACGTGCGCGACGTCGGCGCCGGCGCCAAGGGCTATCACGCGCTCGCGCTGAACGGCTTCGGCACGCAGGCGAAGGTGATGCAGGACATCCTGAAATACGTGCACGACAAGGGCCAGGGCACGGGCCCGAAGGACGAGGTCGGATCGGTGCTGTACACCCGCGGCGTGATCATCCAGATGCTCAGCATCGAGGCGGTGCGCACCGCGCAGCAGCGCTTCGGCAAGGGCAAGGTGATGACCGGCGAGCAGGTGCGCTGGGGCCTGGAGAACCTGAACCTGACCCAGGCCCGGCTCGACCAGCTCGGCTTCGGCGGCCTGATGCGCCCGCTGCAGACCACCTGCGCCGACCACATGGGCTCGAGCTGGGCGCGCATCGAGACCTGGGACGGCGCGAAGTGGAACGTCGGCAGCGACTGGTACCAGGCCGACGAGGCGGTGATCAAGCCGATGGTCAAGGCCGGCGCCGCCAAGTACCTGGCCGACAAGAAGATGTCGCCGCGGACTGCAGGCGACTGCGACAAGAGCTGATCGCCGGCCGGCGGCGCGGGCCCGTTCCCGCGCCGCCGCGCGGCCTTCATCGCATTTGCAGCGCCCTCACCGCATCCGCCACGCCATGACTCGTTCCGCAACGTCCACAGCGTCCACGGCGCCCGCCACCGTCCTCGAAGTGAACGGCATCGAGGTCGTCTACGACCATGTAATCCTGGTGCTCAAGGGCGTGTCGCTCACCGTGCCCGAGGGCGGCATCGTCGCGATCCTCGGCGGCAACGGCGCCGGCAAGACCACCACCTTGCGCGCCGTCTCGAACCTGCTCCGGGGCGAGCGCGGCGAGGTCACCAAGGGCAGCATCCAGTACCGCGGCGAGCGCATCGAGAACCTCTCGCCCGCCGAGCTGGTGCGGCGCGGCGTGGTGCAGGTGATGGAGGGGCGCCACTGCTTCGCGCACCTGACCATCGAGGAAAACCTGCTGACCGGCGCCTACACGCGCAGCGACCGCGGCGAGATCGCCGCGAACCTGGACAAGGTCTACAGCTACTTTCCGCGGCTCAAGGAACGCCGCGCGAGCCAGGCCGCCTACACCTCGGGCGGCGAGCAGCAGATGTGCGCGATCGGCCGCGCGCTGATGACGAATCCGCGCCTGGTGCTGCTCGACGAACCGTCGATGGGCCTGGCGCCGCAGATCGTCGAGGAAGTGTTCAACATCGTCGCGGACCTGAACGGCAAGGAAGGCACCACCTTCCTGCTGGCCGAGCAGAACACGCACATGGCGCTGCAGTACGCCGACTACGGCTACATCATGGAGAGCGGCCGCGTGGTGATGGACGGCAGCGCGGCCGACCTCGCGAGCAACGAAGACGTGAAAGAGTTCTACCTCGGCGTCGGCGGAGCTGAGCGCAAGAGCTTTCGCGACGTGAAGAGCTACCGGCGCCGCAAGCGCTGGCTGGCATGACCCACCCCCGTTTCTTGCTCGCTGCGCGTAGCCGAATCCCCCTCAAGGGGGCTGAGGGCCGCGGCTCCGAGCCTGCCTGCGCAGGCTTGGACGGCCCGAA
>JAFECV010000627.1 GCA_018241985.1 Pseudomonadota bacterium
CAACGCGAAGGTCTATGACGTCGCGATCGAGTCGCCGCTGGAGCCCGCGCGCAGCTTGAGCCGCCGCCTACACAACCGGGTGCTGCTCAAGCGCGAGGACCAGCAGCCGGTGTTCAGCTTCAAGCTGCGCGGTGCGTACAACAAGCTGGCGCAGCTCGCGCCCGAGCAGCTCGCGCAGGGCGTGATCTGCGCGTCGGCCGGCAACCATGCGCAGGGCGTCGCGCTCGGCGCGCACAAGCTCGGCACGCGCGCGGTGGTGGTGATGCCGACCACCACGCCGCAAGTCAAGGTCGACGCGGTGAAAACGCTCGGCGGCGAGGTGGTGCTGCATGGCGACAGCTATTCCGACGCATACCAGCACGCCGCCCAGCTCGGGCGTGAGCAGAAGCTCACCTTCATCCATCCGTTCGACGACCCGGACGTGATCGCCGGCCAGGGCACGATCGCGATGGAGATCCTGCGCCAGCACCAGGGGCCGCTCGACGCGGTGTTCGTCGCGGTCGGCGGCGGCGGACTGATCTCGGGCGTGGCCAACTACATCAAGGCGGTGCGGCCCGAGATCAAGGTGATCGGCGTGCAGACCGTCGATTCGGACGCGATGCTGCGTTCGGTGAACGCGGGCGAGCGCGTGACCTTGCCCGACGTCGGCCTGTTCGCCGACGGCACCGCGGTGAAGCTGGTCGGCGAGGAGACGTTCCGCATCGCGCGCGGCCTGGTCGACGACTACGTGGTGGTCGACACCGACGCGGTGTGCGCGGCGATCAAGGACGTGTTCATCGACACGCGCAGCATCGTCGAGCCGTCGGGCGCGCTCGCGGTCGCCGCGATCAAGCAGTACGTGGCGCGGCACCACACGCGCGGCGAAACCTACGCGGCGATCCTGTGCGGCGCGAACATCAACTTCGACCGGTTGCGCTTCGTCGCCGAACGCGCCGAGGTCGGCGAGGAGCGCGAGGCGCTGTTCGCGGTGACGATCCCCGAGGCCATCGGCAGCTTCCGGCATTTCTGCGAGGTGATCGGCCAGCTGCCGGGCGGGCCGCGCAGCGTGACCGAGTTCAACTACCGCATCAGCGACGCCAGGCGCGCCCATGTGTTCGTCGGTCTCACGACGCACGGCCGCGGCGAGTCGCCGCGCATCGCCGAGAACTTCCACAAGCACGGCTTCGAGACGCTGGACCTGACGCAGGACGAACTCGCCAAAGAGCATGTGCGCCACATGGTCGGCGGGCATTCGTCGCTCGCGGGCGACGAGCGGCTGCTGCGCTTCGTGTTCCCGGAGCGGCCCGGCGCGCTGATGAAGTTCCTGAACCTGCTGCGCCCGGGCTGGAACATCTCCCTGTTCCACTACCGCAACCAGGGCGCGGACTACGGCAGCATCCTGGTCGGCCTGCAGGTGCCGCCCGCCGACCACCGCGCGTTCGAGCAGTACCTGGACACGCTCGGCTACCCCTGGGTCGAGGAAACCGGCAACCCGGCGTACCGGCTGTTCCTGCAGACGAAGTGACGACAGCGCCGGCTACGGCGGACTGCGCGGTTGCTATTACATTTATAGCAACATGCGAAGCAACCGCCTTCGCTCGCCCCCCGATTTGATTCAAAAACACAGCAGCGCAGTCT
>JAFECV010000628.1 GCA_018241985.1 Pseudomonadota bacterium
GGCGGCAGCGAATTGCCGCATTAGGGTTACACCGAACCAAACTGAACGTGGTGCGCTGGCAGCACAGCGCCGCCAAAGAAAAAGCGGACCATGCCGCGAGGCACGATCCGCTTGTGGGTCAGGCTTTGAGCTGACGCAGGCCATCCGCGAGCAGCCAAAGCGCCCGGTTGAGCCGGACGTTCTGGTCGATGCCCTGAACGGGTCGCGTGCGCTGCTGGCGCCCGTTGGCGGCACAGCCGGTCAGGCCGCCCTTGACAAGGTTCTCCTGAACCCGGTTGAAGACCGACCAAAGATCGGCACGGTTGTCGTCGAAACGACGAGGCCGCAGGATCTGCGTCTCCGTGATGGGCAAGGCCTTGCCCGACTCGTCGTACTTTAAGGTCAGCGCCGACCTGGCGAAGACTTCGGCCTCGCCGTCGTCGAGGGTGATGACGCGCATGGCGTCGCGCGAGTCCTGCACGCGCTCGAAGCCGTGCAGCACCTCGTAGGCGCCTTCGATCACGTGATCGGTGACGTTGCCCTTGTGGGGCACGCGCACGTCGGCGAAGGTGTCGCCGCACACCAGGCCGTTGTGGCAGACGAATCTGAACAGGCCCGCGAGCATCTGGTAGCTGCTGGTGCCGTCGTGCGAGTTGAGCAGGATGATCTCGTTCGCCTCGGCGCCGTTGATCTGGCTGGCGTGGCGAAGGCGCAGCATGTGCTTGGTGTAGTCGCGGCGATCCTCGTGTCGCACGCGGGTCTGGCACACCATGAACGGCTGGAAACCTTCTCTGCGCAGTTCGGTCAGCACAGCCGCCGTGGGGATGTAGCTGTACCGTTCGGAGCGGCTTTCGTGCGGGGTGTCCGCGAAGATGGATGGGGCCACGGTGCGAATCTGATCGTCCGACAACGGATGGTCGGCGCGCAGCACCGGGGAACGAGGGGCGAAGCGGGATGCGAGTTGCATGATGATCTCCTTGCGGAATGGAGCAATCGGCATCCAGCGGCCGAGGCCGGATGCGCGCGATTGCGTAGGACGAAGAAAAGCCCTGCTGAACAGGGCCTGATGAAAGGGATGAAGAAGTGCGCCGCGTGAAGGCCGGCCTATGGGTTCGGAACCGGCTCCCAGCCGCGGCTGTGCGGGTTGAAGCAAAGCGCTTCCTGGCCTTTGAGGATCGGCGTGAAGCCGTCGAGGAAGACGTGTCGCAGGTACAGCGCGCGGTAGGTCAGTGCCTGCCACGCCTGTTCTTCGCTCAGGCCGTTGGCGATGAAGTGCTCGCGCAGTTCGTCGTCGTCGGAAACCTCGTTGTTGGCCAACTGGTCTTCGACGAAGCGAAGCAGCTCGGGCGGCAAGGACGACATGAGGGTGTCCATGTTCGCCTCAGTCGGTGGCTGCATCGCCGGCCGCTTTGCGCGTCGGCTGCTGGTGGAAGGCATGCACCCTTGCGCGCCAGGTGGCGCAGCGCTGCGGCGCCATGTCGAGATAGCGCAGCGGGCACGAGTAGTAGTACGGGTGCTCGGCCTCGACCAGGAACTTGTAGCCCCATTCGCGGCCCTCGCTTTCCAGCAGATGGCAGCCGATCAAGGTGGCCGACTCGCCGGGTGCGAGACCCAGGACACCGGCC
>JAFECV010000629.1 GCA_018241985.1 Pseudomonadota bacterium
GATCGTGCTGGCCGACCCGCGCGTCACCGACATCGGCAAGCATGCGTGGCGCATCATGCAGTTTCGCGCCGACACCGACGTCGCGATGCTGAACGCGCTGATCCACACCGTGATCGAGGAAGGCCTGGTCGACCAGGACTTCGTGCGCCGGCGCGCGAGCAACTACGAGGCGCTGTGCGAGAACGTGCGCGGCTACAGCCCGGAGGCGATGGCGCCGATCTGCGGCATCCCGGCCCAGACGCTGCGCGAGGTCGCGCGCGAATACGCGCGGCCGAGCGGCGCGCGCAAGGGCGCGATGATCCTCTGGGGCATGGGGGTGAGCCAGCATGTGCACGGCACCGACAACGCGCGCTGCCTGATCGCGCTCGCCAGCGTGACCGGGCAGATCGGCAAGCCCGGCACCGGCCTGCATCCGCTGCGCGGCCAGAACAACGTGCAGGGCGCGAGCGACGCCGGGCTGATCCCGATGATGTACCCGAACTACCGCCCCGTCGACGACGCCGCTGCGCAGCGCTGGTACGAGCAGTTCTGGGGCCAGCCGCTGGACCCGCTGCCGGGCTACACCGTGGTCGAGATCATGAACAAGGCGCTCGCCGACGACAGCGACCCGCACAAGATCCGCGGCATGTACGTGATGGGCGAGAACCCGGCGATGAGCGACCCGGACCTGAACCACGCGCGCCACGCGCTGGCCTCGCTCGAGCACCTGGTGGTGCAGGACATCTTCCTGACCGAGACCGCCTGGCTCGCCGACGTGGTGCTGCCCGCGACCGCCTGGCCCGAGAAGACCGGCACCGTGACCAACACCGACCGCATGGTGCAGCTCGGCCGCCAGGCGATCGCGCCGCCGGGCGAGGCGCGGCCCGACCTGTGGATCATCCAAGAGATCGCGCAGCGGATCGGTCTCGACTGGCAGTATCCAGGGCCGCACGACGGCGTGGCCGCGGTGTTCGAGGAAATGCGCCAGGCGATGCATGCGGCGATCGCCGGCATCAGCTGGGAGCGGCTCGAGCGCGAGTCGAGCGTGACCTATCCGTGCCTGAGCGAAGACGATCCGGGCCAGCCCACGGTGTTCGTCGATCGCTTTCCGACGCCGGACGGCCGCGTCAAGCTGGTCCCCGCCGACATCATTCCGGCGAACGAGCGGCCCGACGACGACTTTCCGTTCGTGCTGATCACCGGGCGCCAGCTCGAGCACTGGCACACCGGCAGCATGACGCGGCGCGCGAGCGTGCTCGACGCGATCGAGCCGGTCGCGACCGCAGCAATGTGCGGTGCCGACCTGGCGCGGCTCGGCCTGAGGGCCGGCGAGGTGGTCACGGTGCAGTCGCGGCGCGGCGAGGTGGCGATCCACCTGCGCCGCGACGACGGCACGCCGCCGGGCGCGGTGTTCATCCCGTTCGCATACTACGAAGCGGCCGCGAACCTGATGACGAACCCGGCGCTCGATCCGTTCGGAATGATCCCGGAATTCAAGTACTGCGCGGTCGCGGTGCGCGCCGGCGGTACGGTGGCGCCGGTCAGCGGCTACGGCGTGGCGGCAATCTCCTGAACCCGGCGCCGCTGCTGCTCGTGCCCATGTCTCGACATTCCCCGGCACC
>JAFECV010000062.1 GCA_018241985.1 Pseudomonadota bacterium
GCAGCTCTTGATCTCGAGCAGGCCCTGCTCGATCTCCGGCACCTCGTTGCGGAACAGCTCGATCATGAATTCCGGCGCCGAGCGCGACAGGATGATCGGCGCGCCGCGCAGCGTCAGGTCGACCTCCATGATCATCGCGCGCACGCGGTCGCCGGTGCGCAGGTTCTCCTTCGGGATCATCTCGCCGCGGCGCAGCCGGCCTTCGACGCGGCCGCTCTCCAGGATGATGTCGCCCTTGTCCATGCGCTTGACGGTGCCGGTGAAGATCTTGTCGCCGCGCGACATGAAGTCGTTCAGCAGCATCTCGCGCTCGGCGTCGCGGATCTTCTGCAGGATCACCTGCTTGGCGGCCATCGCGCCGATGCGGCCGATCGGCACCGACTCGACCGGCTCCTCGATGTAGTCGCCGACCTCGATGTCGGCGATCTGCTCCTTCGCCTCGAACAGCAGGGTCTCGGCGTCGGGCAACTGCAAACCCGCCTCGTCGGGCACCACGTGCCAGCGCCGGAAGGTCTCGTAGTCGCCGCTGTCGCGGTCCACCGCGACCCGGATGTCGACGTCGGCGCCGGTGTAGAGCTTCTTCGTCGCCTGCGCGAGCGCCGCCTCGACCGCGCCGAAGACCACGTCGCGCTCGACGTTCTTCTCGCGCGAGATCGCGTCCACCAGCATCAACATTTCCCGATTCATTTCATGAATCTCCTGTCCTGAAATCCTCAACCTGCCGGCGCCGCGGCGTTCGCGCCGCTGCGTCCCTTGAAATCGACGATCGGCGCCAGCCGCGCCTCGCGTACCTCGTCCAGCGTGAAATCGAGCGCCTGCAACGGCGCCGGCACACGCTTCTTCGACATCCTCTGGCCGGGCTTGGGCGCCGGCTCGTCGCTCCAGACGATGCGCCAGCCGCCCGGGCCGCCTTCCCCACTGCCCTCGACCCGCTCGAGCCGGCCGCGAAACCGCTTGCGGTTCGCCGCGACGGCCGGTGCGGCACCACCCGTGCCGCCCGCTGCCACCGCCCCGATCGGCGCCTTAAGCGTGATGTCGACCATCTCGCCCGCGAAGCGCTCGAAATCGCGCTCGTCCCGCAGCGGCCGGTCCAGCCCCGGCGAAGACACTTCCAGCCGCCGGTAGTCGACCGCCTCGACCTCGAGCGCGAACTGCAGCTGGCGCGTCACCTTCTCGCAGTCGTCGACCGTGACGAACCGCGGGCTGCCCGCGGTCCAGGGCCAGTCGATCGTCACGCGCAGCAGTCCGCCGGCGGAGCGTTCGATCTCCACCAGTTCGTAACCCATTCCGGTCACGGTTTGCTCGACAATGCCTTGCAACGCCACTTCGTTTTCCGCTCCGGGCCGCCGCGGGTTCGTGCGCGGCTAGGGTCCACACTTCGGCAGACCTCGCAACTTCTTGCGACCCGCGTCGCGACCCACGACTACCCTGTTCCATCGGGCCGCGTCGGCCGCCCAAAAGAAAACGGGCGGTAAGGATCCGCCCGCATGGTCGTGAACAAAGCATTGTAACGCAAACGGGCGCAAATCGCCTGCGATCGGCGCGCGTTTCGGCCCAGTCCAGCCCCTCCTCACAGGCGGCCCGGGCGCAGCCGAAAGCGGGCTCGGCGGGGTGCGGCGCAGGAGAAGGTTCAGCCCGGCGCGGACGCGGCCGCAGCCACCAACATGCGGGTGTAGGCGTGCCGCGGCGCGTCCAGCACCTCGGCGGCGCTGCCGGCCTCGACGATCGCGCCGTCCTTCATCACGATCACCTGGTGCGCCATCGCGCGGATCACTTGCACGTCGTGCGTGATCAGCAGGTAGCTCAAGCTGCGCTCGCGCTGCAGCCGCTGCAGCAGGCCGAGCACCTGCTTCTGCACGGTCACGTCCAGCGCGCTGGTCGGCTCGTCGAGCACGAGCAGCCTAGGCCCGACGATCAGCGCGCGCGCGATCGCCAGCCGCTGGCGCTGCCCGCCGGAGAACTCGTGCGGATAGCGCTGCGCGATTCCCGGGTGATCCGCCTCGCCCAGCCCGACCGCGGCCAGCGCCTCGGCGACCTGCCTGCGCCGTTCGGCCGCGCCCAGTCCGGCCGCGTGCACCCGCAGTCCCTCGCCGACGATGTCTTCCACCGTCATCCGCGGCGACAGCGACGAGAACGGGTCCTGGAACACCACCTGCACCGCGCGGCGCAGCGGCCGGTCGCGCCGCACGCTGCCGCTCCACGCGCCGCCGACCGCCCGCAGGCGGCCCTGCGACGGCAGCAGGCCGAGCGCGGCCAGCGCCAGCGTGGACTTGCCCGAGCCGGATTCGCCGACCACGCCCAGCGTCTGGCCGGCCGCAAGCGCGAAGTCGGCGCCCTGCACCGCGACGAACTCGCCTTTTCGGAACCAGCCGCGCAGGCCGGGCACGGCCACCGGGTACGCGACGCGCAGCCGCTCGGCCTCGAGCACGACGGGCTGCGCGCCGGCGGGCGCGGCCGGCACCAGGTCGCGCACCGGCCGGCTGTCGATCAGCCGGCGCGTGTACGGGTCGCGCGGGTTCGCAAACACCTCGGCCACCGCGCCGCGCTCGACGATGCGGCCCTGCTCCATCACCGCGACCCGGTCCGCGAAGCGGCGCACCAGGTTCAGGTCGTGCGTGATCAGCAGCACCGCGAGGCCGTATTCGCGCTGCAGCTCGGACAGCAGCTCCAGGATCTGGCCGCGCAGCGCGACGTCGAGCGCGGTCGTCGGCTCGTCGGCCAGCAGGAGCTTCGGCCGGCAGGCCAGCGCCATCGCGATCATTGCGCGCTGGCGCTGCCCGCCCGAGAGCTGGTGCGGATAGGCCTGAGCGCGCCGCGCGGGCTCGGGAATGCCGGTCTTTGCTAGCAATTCGATAGCAGAATGCCAGGAATCCGCGCGGGCTACAGCCTGATGGAGCTGCAAAACCTCGGCGATCTGGTCGCCCACGGTGTACAGCGGATTGAGCGCGGTCATCGGCTCCTGGAAGATCATCGCGATGTCGCGGCCGCGGATGCCGCGAAGCTTGCGGGGCCTAAGCTGCAGCAGGTCGCAGCGGCCTTCGCCCGAGTCGAACAGCGCGCGCCCGCGGACCTCGGCGTCCGGCGACAGCCGCAGCAGCGCCAGCGCCGAGACGGTCTTGCCCGAACCCGATTCGCCGACCAGCGCGAGCTTCTCGCCGGGCTGAATCGCGAAGTCGATGCCGTGCACCACCTCCTGGCCGCCGAACGACACGCGCAGGTCGCTGATTTCGAGCAGCGGCTTCGGAAGGGACACGCCAGCGCCGGGCGTCGGGGCACTCATCGGTCGGCCCGGCGCGGATCGAGCGCGTCGCGCAGCGCGTCGCCCATGAAGGTCAGCAGCAGCAGCGTCGCCACCAGCACCGCAAAGGTGGACAGCGAAATCCACCACGCGTCGAGGTTCTCCTTGCCCTGCGCCAGCAGCTCGCCCAAGCTGGGCGTGCCCGGCGGCACCCCGAGCCCCAGGAAGTCGAGCGAGGTCAGCGCGAGGATCGCCGCGCTGATCCGGAACGGCAGGAAGGTGATCACCGGCGTCAGGCTGTTCGGCAGCAGGTGGCGCCAGATGATCTGCCCGTTGGAGAGGCCCAGCGCGCGCGCGGCGCGCACGTAGTCGAGCTGGCGGTTGCGCAGGAACTCGGCGCGCACGTAGTCCGACAGCCCCATCCAGCCGAACAGCGACAGCAGCACCAGCAAGAGCGCGATGCTCGGCTGGAAGATCGACGCGAAGATGATCAGCAGGTACAGCTCGGGCATCGAGCTCCAGATCTCGATCAGCCGCTGGCCGGTGATGTCGATCCGGCCGCCGAAGAAACCCTGCACCGCGCCGGTCGCGAGGCCGAGCACGACGCCGACCGCGGCGAGCGCGAGGCCGAACAGCACCGACACCCGGAACCCGTAGATCAGCCGCGCCAGCACGTCGCGGCCCCGGTCGTCGGTGCCGAGCCAGTTCTCGCGCGACGGCGGCGCCGGAAACGGCTCGGTCGTGTAGTAGTTGATCGTGTCGTCGGCGTAACGGTTCGGCGCGAACACGAGGAAGTTGCCGGGCCGGGCAAAGCGCTGCTGGATGAACGGATCGAGGTAGTCGGTCGGCGTCGGAAAGTCGCCGCCGAACGCGGTCTCGGGCACGCTCTGCAGCACCGGGAAATACCAGTGGCCGTCGTAGCGCGCGACCAGCGGCCGGTCGTTCGAGATCAGCTCGGCGCCCAGGCTGAGCACCAGCAGCGCGCCGAACAGCAGCAGGCTCCACCAGCCGAGCCGGTGCCGCTTGAAGCGCTGCCACGCACGCCGCCTCGGCGAGGCCGGCAATTTGAACCCTTGCACCGGGCCACCGCGGATCGGGCTCCGCCCGGCCGCTTCGGGGGTGCTAGTCAAACTTGACACGCGGGTCCACCCAGACGTAGCACAGGTCGCTGATCAGCTTGGTCGCGAGGCCGATCAGCGTGAAGAAGTACAGCGTGCCCAGCACCACCGGATAGTCGCGCCGGATCACCGACTGGTACGACAGCAGCCCGAGGCCGTTCAGCGAGAACAGCGTCTCGATCAAGAGCGAACTGGTGAAGAACGCGCCGATGAACGCCGCCGGGAAACCGGTGACGAGCGGAATCGCCGCGTTGCGCAGCACGTGCTTCCACAGCACGCGCCGCTCGGACAGGCCCTTGGCGCGCGCGGTCAGCACGTACTGCTTCGCGATCTCGTCGAGGAACACGTTCTTCGTCAGCATGGTCACGACCGCGAACGCGCCGACCACCATCGCGGTGACCGGCAGCGCGATGTGCCACAGGTAGTCGGTGATCTTCGCGCCCCAGCTCAAGGCGTCCCAGTTGCTCGAGGTCAGGCCGCGCAACGGGAACCATTGCAACTGCCCGCCGAACACCACCAGCAGCGCGACGCCGAGCACGAAGCCGGGGATCGCGTAGCCGACCAGCACCACCAGGCTGCTCAGCGTGTCGAAGCGGGTGCCGGCGCGCACCGCCTTCGCGATGCCGAGCGGCACCGACACCAGGTAGCTCAGAAAGAAGGTCCACAGCCCCAGGCTGACCGACACCGGCAGCCGCTCCCGGATCAGCTGCCAGACGCTCTTCGGGTAGTAGAAGCTGTGGCCGAGGTCGAACCGCGCGAACTGCGCCAGCATGCGCACGAAGCGCTCCGGCGCCGGCTTGTCGAAGCCGTACAGGCGCCGGATTTCGGCGATCTTCGCCGGGTCGACGCCTTCGCGCCCGCGGTAGCCGGCGCCGACCGCGCGGCCTTCGCCGCCGGTGTCGCGCCCCTGGAGCTGCGCGACCATCTGCTCGACCGGGCCGCCCGGCACGAACTGGATCACGACGAAAGTGACCAGCAGCACCCCGAACAGCGTCGGGATCATCAGCAGCAGGCGCTTGAGGATATAGGCCGTCATCGTGCGGTGCGGGCGGTGGATTGATTCACGGCGCGCCGGCGAGGTTCGCCGGCGACGCCCACCAGACCGTCGTGACCCAGCCGTCGGGCTGGTAGTAGCGCGGCACCACGTTCGGCCGCTCGAAGCGGCCGGCGCGGTACGCGACCCGGAACACGCTGCTGTACCAGTGCGGCACCATGTAGTAGCCGAAGCGCAGCACGCGGTCGAGCGCGCGCAGGCTCGCGATCAGCTCGGGCCGGGTGCGGGCCGAGGTGACCTCTTTCAGCAGCGCGTCGACCGCCGGGTCCCTGACGCCGCAGAAGTTGCTCGACCCGTCGGTGGCGGCCGCCTTCGAACCGAACCGGTCCAGCAGTTCGGTGCCGGGCGCGGTGCTGCCGGGCACGCGGTTGCTGATCACGTCGAAGTCGAACACGTTCATCCGTTTCTGCAGGATCGCGAAATCGACGACCCGGTAGGTGGCGCGGATGCCGAGCCGCGCGAGGTTGTGCGCATATGGCGTGACGATGCGCCCCATCGAGCCGGAATTGTCGAGGAACTCGATCGTGAACGGCTCGCCGGCCGCGTTGCGCAGCGCGCCGTCGCGGTAGGTCCAGCCGGCTTCATGAAGCAGCGCCTGCGCCTCGCGCAGATGGTCGCGCAGCGTGTTGCCCGACTTCGGGTCCGGGCTCGTCACCGGCGGCTGGGGCACCGGCTGCGTGAAGAGACGGGACGACAGCCCGGCGCGCAGCGGATCGAGCAGCGCGAGCTCATCGGCGCCGGGCAGGCCCTTCGCCTCGAAGTCGCTGGCCGGGAAGTAGCCGCGCACCCGGGTGTAGGCGCCGAAGAACAGCTGGCGGTTCAGCCATTCGAAGTCCATCGCCAGGCCGATCGCCTTGCGCACGCGCCAGTCCCTGAACTTCGCGCGCCGGGTGTTGAGCAGGAAGCCCTGGAAGTCGCCCGGGTTGCCGTTCTTGAATTCGCGCTTGACGACCCGGCCCGAATCGAACGGGCGGCCGGTGTAGGCGCGCGCCCATTCGCGCGCGATGAACGACTGGATGTAGTCGAACTCGCCCGCCTTGAACGCCTCCAGCTGCGCGGTGTTGTCCTGGTACAGCTTGTAGGTCACGTGGTCGAAGTTGAACAGCCCGCGGCGCACGTTCAGGTCCTTCGCCCAGTAGTGCGGGTCGCGCTCGTAGGTGATGTCGCGCCCGAAATCGACATGGCCGATCTTGTACGGGCCGCTCGCGATCGGCGGGTCGGTCACGATCTGGTCGAGCGGCTTGCCGCCGCCCCACTTCGGGCTGAACACCGGCAGGCTCCCGACGATCAGCGGCAGCTCGCGGTTCGCGCGCCTGAAGTCGAAGCGCACGCGGTATCTGCCTTCCACGGTCGCCTTCGCGATCTCGCCGAAATACGACTGGTACTGCGGCGAGGCCTCGGGGCCGGTCAGCTTGTCGAACGAATACTTGACGTCGGACGCCAGCACCGGGTCGCCGTTCGAGAAGCGCGCGCGCGGGTCGATCGTGAACACCGCGGACAGGCCGTCCGGCGCCACCGTCACGTCGTCGGCGAGCAGGCCGTAGGCGGTGGTCGGCTCGTCCATGTCGCCGGTGAGCAGCGTGTCGAACATCAGGTCGGGCAGGCCCGGCGCCGCGAGGCCCTTCAGCGTGAACGGGTTGTACTTGTCGAAGCTCGAGAGCCGCGTCGGCGGCACCAGCGTGATCTCGCCGCCCTTGGGCGCCCGCGGGTTCACATAGTCGAAATGCGCGAACCCCGGCGCGTACTTCACGTCGCCGAACTGCGCGTAGAAGTACGCGGCGGAACACGGTCCAGCCAGCCCCAACAGCGCGCAAAGCAGCCACACCCGCATGCGACAATTCTGCATGAAGCGTGCGCCGCCACCGGCGCGGACCATTCCTCAAGCGCGGCACGCGCCGCATCGCACCACTCAAGGAGCACCAGATGGGTTTTCTCACCGGCAAGAAGCTGCTGATCACCGGCGTGCTGTCGAACCGCTCGATCGCGTACGGCATCGCGCGCGCCTGCCATGCCCAGGGCGCGGAGCTTGCGTTCAGCTATGTCGGTGAGCGCTTCCGTGACCGCATCACCGAATTCGCCGCCGAGTTCGACAGCCGGCTGGTGTTCGACTGCGACGTCGGCAGCGACGAGCAGATCGCGCGCATGTTCGCCGACCTGTCGCAGGCCTGGCCGAAGTTCGACGGCTTCGTGCACGCGATCGGCTTTGCGCCGCGCGAGGCGATCGCCGGCAACTTCCTCGACGGCATGACGCGCGAGAACTATCGCATCGCGCACGACATCAGCGCCTACAGCTTCCCCGCGATGGCCAAGGCCGCGCTGCCGCACCTGAACGACAAGGCGGCGCTGCTCACGCTGACCTACCTGGGCGCGCTGCGCTCCATCCCCAACTACAACACCATGGGCCTGGCCAAGGCGTCGCTGGAAGCCAGCGTGCGCTACCTGGCCGAAGCCATGGGCCGCACCCCGGACGGCCGCAGCATCCGCGTCAACGGCATCAGCGCCGGCCCGATCAAGACGCTGGCCGCCAGCGGCATCAAGGACTTCGGCAAGCTGCTGGGACGCGTCGCCGACGCCTCGCCGCTGCGCCGCAACGTGACGATCGACGACGTCGGCAACGTGGCGGCGTTCCTGCTGTCCGACCTCGCGAGCGGCGTGACGGCGGAGATCACCTACGTCGACGGCGGCTTCAGCCAGACCGCGGGGCTGTCGGCGGATCAGGTCTGATTTTTCGAGCGTTTTCGGCCGTAAGCGCAGATTCGGCGGTAACGAGCCGCTATCAAAAACGGAGCAACATGCGCCGCGTCGCTGTTGTACTCCTGTCGTTCTGGATGGCGCTGGGCTGCGCCCACGCGGCCCTGCCCTCCCCCACGCTGGCGCTGCGCTACGAACGCGGCGTCGACGTCACCGCCTACTGGGTCAGCGAGAAATACGACGGCGTGCGCGCGCTTTGGACGGGGCGTGAACTGCTGTCGCGCCAGGGCTTGCCGATCCGCGCGCCCGGCTGGTTCACGATGGGCTGGCCCGCCACGGCGCTGGACGGTGAACTGTGGGCCGGGCGCGGTGGGTTCGAGCAGGTGCAGACCGCGGTGGCGCAAAGCCAGCCACAGGATGCGCAGTGGCGCCTGCTCCGCTACATGGTGTTCGACGTGCCCGGCCGGAGCGGCGGCTTCGGCGAGCGCCTGCCGCAACTGAAGCAGGCCGTGGCCGCGATCCACCAGCCCTGGGTGCAGGCCGTGCCGCAGTGGCGCGTGGCCAGCCACGCGGCGCTGATGCAGCAGCTGCGCGAGCACGACAAGGCCGGCGCCGAGGGCCTGATGCTGCGCAGGGACGATGCGCCGTACCGGGGCGGACGCAGCGGCGATCTGCTCAAGCTGAAAAGCTTCGAAGACGCCGAAGCCCGAGTCGTGGGCCACCTGCCCGGCAAGGGCAAGTACGCGGGCCAGACCGGCGCGCTGCTGGTGGAAATGCCCGATGGCCAGCGCTTCGGGCTGGGCAGCGGCCTCTCCGACGCGCTGCGGCGCACGCCGCCGCCGATCGGCACCGTAGTGACCTATCGCTACAACGGCCT
>JAFECV010000630.1 GCA_018241985.1 Pseudomonadota bacterium
AGATAGTTCATCGGGCGCACGACGACCAGCCCGTTCTCGACCACCGCGCGGTCCTTGGTCGCGTGCACGCCGAGGATCGCCGACTGCGGCGGATTGATGATCGGGGTCGACAGCATCGAGCCGAACACGCCGCCGTTCGAGATCGAGAACGTGCCGCCGGAAAGCTCCTCGATCGACAGCTTGCCGTCGCGCGCCTTGGTGCCGTATTCGGCGATCTTCTTCTCGATGTCGGCGAAGCTCATCTGGTCGGCGTCGCGCAGGATCGGCACCACCAGGCCGCGCGGGCTGCCGACCGCGATGCCGATGTCGAAGTAGCCGTGGTAGACGATGTCGTTGCCGTCGACCGAGGCGTTGATCGCCGGGTATTTCTTGAGCGCGTGCACCGCCGCCTTCACGAAGAAGCTCATGAAGCCGAGCTTGACGCCGTGCTCCTTCTCGAACTTCTCCTGGAAGCGCTTGCGCATCTCCATCACCGGGGCCATGTTGACCTCGTTGAACGTGGTGAGGATCGCGTTCGTCGCCTGCGACTGCAGCAGCCGCTCGGCGATGCGCGCGCGCAGCCGACTCATCGGCACGCGTTGCTCGGGCCGGTCGCCCAGTTCCACCGCCGGTGCCGTGACTTGAGGCAATAATCGGGCCGGAGCCCCCGTGGGTATTGCGGCAGCCGCTACTTGTTTCGTAGCACCCGCCGCAACTGCCGCCAGCACGTCGCCCTTGGTCACGCGGCCACCCAGGCCGGTGCCGGTCACGTCGGCGGTGCTCAGGCGATTCTCGGCCAGCAGCTTCGCGGCGGCCGGCATCGCGATGTCGCCCTTCGCACCACTTGCCGTGCCGCTCGCCGCGCCACTGGGCGCGGCGGCCTGCGGTGCGGCAGCCGGTGGCGGTGCGGCGGCAGCAGCTTTCGGCGCGGCTGCAGCAGCTTTGGCCTCGGTGTCGATCTTCGCGATCACCTGCTCGGCCACCACCGTCGCACCGTCGCCGGCAACGATCTCTGACAGCACGCCGGCGGCCGGCGCCGGCACTTCGAGCACGACCTTGTCGGTCTCGATCTCGATCAGGATTTCATCGACGGCGACCGCTTCGCCGGCCTTCTTCTTCCACTGCAGCAGCGTGGCCTCGGCCACGGACTCCGACAGTTGCGGTACTTTGACTTCGACTATGGACATTTGGGCTTCTTTCCGTCTCTTCAGATGTTCTCGGGCGGCACCGCCGTTTCAGCTTCGCATCGGGAAAAGCGTGCCGCGGTTCGCGGCCTGCGGCAGCGCGCACGAGTAGATCGGCGCGCTGCACGCTCCCCCGCAGCGTCACTTGGCCAGCACGAACCCCTTCAGCTTCGCGAACGCGGCATCGACCAGCGCCTTCTGCTGCTCCTGGTGCAGGTGCGCATAGCCGACTGCCGGCGAGCCCGATGCGGCGCGGCCCGCATAGCCGAGCCGCTGGCCCTCGCGCATGTTCTCGTGGATGTAGTGCTGCACGAAGAACCAAGCACCCTGGTTCTGCGGTTCGTCCTGGCACCAGACCAGATCGGTCGCGTTCGGGTACTTCTTCAGCTCCGCGGCGAACGCCTTGTGCGGGAACGGATAGAGCTGCTCGACGCGCA
>JAFECV010000631.1 GCA_018241985.1 Pseudomonadota bacterium
GGCCGACCTGAAAAAGCGTGGCGCGCAGCTTGGCGCTGCCGACCTCATGATCGCGGCGCATGCACGCGCCATAGGCGCCACCGTCGTCACGAACAACGTGAAGGATTTCGGACGCGTGAAGGGGCTGCGGGTGGAGAACTGGACAAAGTAGGACAGCGGCAGTTTTCGAGCGGCATAGCCAAGAAATGATCATGCTAGGAAATGTCGAAATCAAGCGCGTCGCCGTGATCCATGGCCGGGTCTACGACATGCCCGCCTTCGTCACGCGCACAGCCTGCGGCTGGCAGGTCCGTGTGTCGCGCACGGCGCCGAGCGTGCATATGGCAGATAGCGATTACGGCGGTTCGGTGCAGTCGCTGCACGCAGCGGCGCAGTACGCGATGAGCATGCAGCCCGACAGATGACGCGAACCAACCAACCTTCAAACCGCAAGATCGACCTGCCCCACATGGCCTTTTACCGGGCCTGGCTGCAGGGGGTGGATCTGCGCGAGGCCACCGATCGCTACCTGATCGAAGGCATGGATCTGCGCGAAGCCAAATCCACCCTGGCATGGATGCGCGAGACCTTGATTCGCGCGGCGCGACGCCACGGCCGCATGAGCTACGTGCGCCTGCTGCGCATCCAGATCCCCAACCAGGCGCGGGATGCAACGCCCCGCCCTGCCCTGCCCTCGCTCGAAGAATTCCGGGAAGAACGAGACCCCGACAACTTCTACGCCGAAGACGAACTCCTTGAGATCTACCTGGCCGAGTACCCTGACGCGGCGCAGGAAGCCAAGTCGCCCCAAGAGCAACGCATCGAGCGCCTGATCCAGCGCCAGATCGAGGCGATCAACTGGGCCGAGGCGCATGTGGCCACCCGGCCGATGCCCAGCGACAGCGTTGTGGAGTGGTTCGACAGGCCCATGGCCGAGCGCCTGATCGTCCACGGCCTGCCCACGCTGCAGATGCTCGTGCTGCACATCAACGCCCGCGGCTACCGCTGGCATGCCGGCATCCGACAACTGGGCCAGATCCAGGCGGCGCGGGTGGTGGCATGGTTGCGCCAACACGAGGCCAGCCTGGGCGAGATCCAGGCCCAGGCACTCACGCCCACACGGGCCATCGTTGCCGCAGAACAAGTCCGTCCAGCGTCCACGGACATCATGCCGCTGGAGTCATTTCTCGTGCCCACCCAGCTCGACGGCGTGCAGGGTGACAACCGCCACTTGGGCAAGCCGCGCATCGAGGCGGTCAACGACTACCAGGCCATCAATAGCTGGCTCAATGCTGTCTCGCGCAACGACAACACACGCCGCTCCTACCGGCGCGAGGCCGAGCGACTACTGCTCTGGGCGATCCTGGAGCGTGGCAAGGCACTGTCGTCCCTGAGCGTGGATGACGCAGCGGCGCACCAGGACTGGCTGTATGCGCTCGGGCGCACGCCAGAGCAGCATTGGCACTGGAAGATCCCGCAGGACAAGTGGCTGGGGCCGCGCAACACGGCACGCTGGTCACCCGACTGGCGGCCCTACGAGGGCGCCCTTTCGCTGCGCTCGCAGCAACAAAGCTACGTCATCCTCAAGAGCCTGTGCGAATGGCTCACGAAGATGCGTT
>JAFECV010000632.1 GCA_018241985.1 Pseudomonadota bacterium
CACCCAGCACCCCACGCACCTTGGAGCCAAGACCATGACCAGCCAAGCCTTCATCTGCGACGCCGTCCGCACCCCGTTCGGGCGCTACGGCGGCGCGCTCTCCAGCGTGCGCTGCGACGACCTGGCCGCGGTGCCGATCAAGGCGCTGATCGCGCGCAACGCCAAGGTCGACTGGCAGGCGGTGGACGACCTGCTGTACGGCTGCGCGAACCAGGCCGGCGAGGACAACCGCAACGTCGCGCGCATGGCCGGCCTGCTGGCGGGCCTGCCGACCACGGTGCCGGGCGCGACGATCAACCGGCTGTGCGGCTCCGGGCTGGACGCGCTCGGCTCGGCCGCGCGCGCGATCCGGGTCGGCGAGGCGAGCCTGATGATCGCCGGCGGCGTCGAGAGCATGAGCCGCGCGCCGTTCGTGATGCCGAAAGCCGAGAGCGCGTTCAGCCGCGCGAACGCGGTCTACGACACGACGATAGGCTGGCGCTTCGTGAACAAGCTGATGAAGGCGCAATACGGCGTCGACTCGATGCCCGAGACGGCCGAGAACGTCGCGCAGGAGTTCAAGATTTCGCGCGAAGACCAGGACCGGATGGCGCTCGCCTCGCAGCAGCGCGCGCTCGCGGCGCAGAAGTCCGGCTTCTTCGACGCCGAGATCGTGCCGGTGACGATTGCGCAGAAAAAGGGCGATCCGGTCGTGGTGAGCCGCGACGAACACCCGCGCGAGACCACGATGGAAGCGCTGGCCAGGCTCAAGGCTATCGTGCGCGCCGACGGCACGGTGACCGCCGGCAACGCGAGCGGCGTGAATGACGGCGCCTGCGCGCTGCTGCTGGCCAGCGAGGAGGCGGCCAAGAAGCACGGTCTGACGCCCAGGGCGCGCGTGGTCGGCATGGCCACCGCCGGCGTGGCGCCGCGCATCATGGGCATCGGCCCCGCGCCGGCGACGCAGAAGGTGCTCGCGCTCACCGGCCTCAAGATCGCGCAGATCGACGTGATCGAGCTGAACGAGGCCTTTGCCGCGCAGGGGCTGGCGGTGCTGCGCCAGCTCGGCGTGGCGGACGACGACCCGCGCGTGAACGCGAACGGCGGCGCGATCGCGCTCGGCCATCCGCTCGGCGCGTCCGGCGCGCGTCTCGCGACGACCGCGGTGAACCAGTTGCACCGCACAGGCGGCCGCTACGCGCTGTGCACGATGTGCATCGGCGTGGGGCAGGGCATTGCCGTGGTGCTCGAACGAGTCTGAGCTGCGGCCCCGACGCCGGTGCATCGGCGCTCTTGGCGCTTGACGGCGCAGTTACTATCAAATAGATAGCAGACTGTGAAGGCGGTGCCTTCGCTTACGCCGTAAAACACGCTCAATCGGCACTGATTTCGCCGGCCGTCTCGCTCGCGCGGAATTCGGACGAGGCAGCCACGCCGGCGGCTTGTTCGCGCTCCCGGGCGAGCTGCTCCTCGAACTGCAGGCGCCCGCGCTTGACGACGGAAATCAGCTTCGCGCGATCCTTGTAGTACGGGTGCATCTCCTCGAACAGCGCGAGGTTGTGGCGGCGGAAGCGGTCGGCGCTGTGGCGCGCGGCATCAACGCTCGTGCCCAGCAGT
>JAFECV010000633.1 GCA_018241985.1 Pseudomonadota bacterium
GGCGGTCGGCGTCTGCGCCCACCTGCGCAACGAGGACACGGTGGTCGGCTCGCATCGGCCGCACCACTTCGCGATTGCCAAGGGCGTGCCGCTGAAGCCGATGACGGCCGAGATGTTCGGCAAGGACACCGGCCTGGGCCGTGGCAAGGGCGGCCACATGCATCTGTTCGATCCGACGCACAAGTTCAGTTGCAGCGGCATCGTCGGGGCCAGCCTGCCGCCGGCCTGCGGCGCGGCGCTGGCCGCGAAGAAGCGCGGCAAGGACTGGGTCGCGGTGGCGTTCTTCGGCGACGGCGCGAGCAACCAGGGCGCGTTCCACGAATCCCTGAACCTTGCGGCGCTCTGGAAGCTCCCGGTGCTGTTCGTCTGCGAAGACAACAAGTACGCGATTTCGGTCGAAAAGTCGGAATCGACGTCGGTGGCGTGGAACGCCGACCGGGCATCGGCATACGGCATTCCCGGCGCGCTGGTCGATCACAACGACGCGATCGCCGTCTACGAGGCGGCAGGTACGGCGATCGCGCGTGCGCGGCGCGGCGAGGGACCGACCCTGCTGGAGGTGAAGACCGACCGCTATCTCGGTCACTTCCAGGGCGATGCGGAGGTGTACCGCCCGAAGGGCGAGGTCGAGGAGTTGCGCAAGCACGACCCCATCCCCAAGCTCGGCGCCCATCTGCGCCGGAACGGCCTGCTCGACGACGCGTCCGACCAGAAGTTGCGCGCCGGCGTCGGCGCGCGCGTCGCCGAGGCCTTCGAGTACGGCCGCACCAGCCCCTACCCACGCCCCGAAGAAGCGCTCCGGCATGTCTTCGCCTGAGTCGCCCGACGTCCACGAATCCGGAGAACCAGCATGACCACTCAGACCACCCGCAAGCTGACGATGGCACAAGCCATCAGCGAAGCGATCGCGCAGGAAATGGAGCGCGATCCCGAGGTCTTCGTGATGGGCGAGGACATCGGCAAGTACGGCGGCATCTTCGGCGCCACCGGCGGCCTGCTCGGCAGGTTCGGCAAGGACCGCATCATGGACACGCCGATCTCGGAGACGGCGTTCATCGGAACGGCGATCGGCGCGGCAGCCGAGGGCATGCGCCCGATCGCCGAACTGATGTTCGTCGATTTCTTCGGGGTGTGCATGGACATGATCTACAACCACATGGCCAAGAACACCTACATGGCCGGCGGCAACATCAAGCTGCCGATGGTGCTGATGACGGCGGCGGGCGGCGGCTACAACGATGCCGCGCAACACTCGCAGTGCCTGTGGTCGACGTTCGCGCACATGCCGGGCATCAAGGTGGTCGTGCCTTCCAACGCGCACGACGCAAAGGGGCTGATGACGCAGGCGATCCGCGACGACAACCCGGTGCTGTTTCTGTTCCACAAGGGCATCATGGGGTTGCCGTGGATGGCGTATTTCGAAGGCAGCACGAACGAAGTGCCCGAAGCGCCGTATACGATTCCTTTCGGGCAGGCGCGCGTGGTGCGTGAAGGCACCGACCTGACCATCGTGACCCTGAGCCAGATGGTGCACAAGGCGGCCATCGCCGCGCAGAAGATGGCCGGTGCCGGAATCGAGGCCGAGGTTCTCGACCT
>JAFECV010000634.1 GCA_018241985.1 Pseudomonadota bacterium
CGCACACAAGTGGTGGCTGCGCTGCAGGAACCGGATGCCCTGCTCCCCACTCCTGCTCGCTGAAGGATACTCGCGCGCAAAGCTGTGCAAGTGCTGCAAGAGGCTTGTGAGGACCGCAGGTGGCATTTGGCGAAGTGCCAACCAGGCCGGCAATCACCGCCTGGGTGATGTTGTCTTGGTTGAGGTTCGCGCATACGCAGGTCGAACTCTAGGAGAGTAGGAACTCTCTGAAGCGACGATTGGGTTCAAGATGCGGGCCGGTTGCCCTCGAAGGCATCTTGCAGCAGCTGGCGGATGGCCGCCTTCTCCAACGGCCGCGGGTTCGGGTACTGGTTCTGCAGCGCGAGCTCACAGGCCAGGTCGAGGTCATCGGCTTTCATGCCGATGTCGCGCAGCGCCACCGGCACGCCATTGTCCTTCGCCAGGTCGAAGACCGCCTGCGGCGCGCTCCTCGCCTCCAGCGCACCGGCGATGCGACGCATGGCCTCCGGTGCCGCCGGGGCGTTGTAGGCCAACGCGTGCGGCAGCACGATGGTGTGCGTTTCCGCGTGCGGCAGGTTGAAGCTGCCGCCCAGGGTGTGGCATAGTTTGTGGTGGATCGCCATGTCTACCGAGTTCAGTACCGTGCCGCACAGCCAGGCGCCGTAGAGGGCGTTGCCGCGCACCCCGATGTCGCCGGGCGCCGTGCGCAGCCGCGGCAGCGCCAGGCCGAGCGCGCGGATGCCCTCCTGTGCCATCAGATCGATGATGGGGTTGCCGGTCGCGGAGTACAGCCCCTCCGCCGCGTGCGCGACGGCGTTCATGCCGCTGGTGATGCTCATCCCCACCGGCAGCGACAGCGTGAGCTCGGGGTCGTAGATGACGGTGCGCGGCAGCACCCGGTCGTCGCGCCCGGTCTTCTTCAGGCCCGCCTCGGTGATGCCATAGATGCTGGTCATCTCGGAGCCGGCATAGGTCGTAGGCACGGCGATGATTGGCACGGCGGACTCGCGGGCGATCGCCTTGCCCAGGCCGATCGTGGAACCCCCGCCCACCGCCACGGCGCAGTCAGCGCCGATCCGCGCGGCGTACTCGCAGGCTTCGCGTGCCGTCGCTATCGGCACGTGCATGGTCGCCTTGTCGAACACACCGGCCGCGCGCGGGCCCAGCAGAGCCGCCACCTGTTCGGCCGCGGCGCGCCGCTCCGGAGTTGACAGCACCAGCGCTTTGCGCGCACCCAGCCGCTCCACTTCCGCGGGGAGCTCGCGCAGCTTGCCGGCGCCGAACACGACGCGGGCCGGCCTGCCGATGTAGGTGAAGTCCTTCATGTCCTGTTCCGGCCCAAGGGGCACTCCGCACTATAGCGCGCGCCCGGCACGAACAAGCGGCCCCCGCGGAAACCTGTTTTCCGGTGCGCGGAAGAGCTCACGCAATTCGGGCGTTCCTGCCGTCGGCCTCGTACTGGGTGATGCGGCGTCCGATATCCTTCGCAGCGATCCGCAGGTCGGCCAGTTCGGCCTGCACGCCGTCGATCACCGGCTTTGGCAACTGCATGCCCAACTCCTCAACGGCGAGCCGCGGGGTCTCGCTGGCGGCGAGGCCTGGGTCGCTCATG
>JAFECV010000635.1 GCA_018241985.1 Pseudomonadota bacterium
GAGCCAGGCGGCGCACAGCGCGGCGAGTCCGGCGGCGATCCGCACCGGCCGCGGGATGCGCGGCCAGCCGGCGACGCCGCGCCGCAGCAGCAGGATACCGACGACGACCCAGGCGGCGCCTGCGCCGCGCCACAGCCATGGCGTCGGCCGGCTCGGCAAACCCGCGGCCCAGCCGAGCAGGCACAGCAGCACGCAGGCCGCGCCCGCGCCCCAGGCGGCGGCGCCGCGGCAGTCGTTCAGCCGGGCCCATTCCCAGCCTGCGGCCGCGATCAGGATCAGCGCAACCGCTACGAGCGGCTGCGGCTCGGGGTAGAACAGCGCCGGCAGCAGAATGGCCAGCAGGATCGCCGCGGTGATGATGCGCTGCTTGAGCATGGCGCTGCGGGCTTCGCGCGGATGCGGCCCAGCCGGGCGGCCTACGCGGCCTGGCGCTCCCCGTCGGCCGCAGTGACCTGCGCCGAGGTCTTGCCGAATCGGCGCTCGCGCCGGTTGAATGCGGCAATCGCGGCGTCGAGTTCGTCCTCGTCGAACTCGGGCCAGAGCTTGTCGCTGAAATACAGCTCCGAATACGCGGCCTGCCACAGCAGGAAGTTGCTGATGCGCTGCTCGCCGCCGGTGCGGATCAGCAGGTCCGGATCGGGCACATGGGCCAGCGCCAGCGCGCGCGACAGGTTCTCGTCGTCGAACGGCAGGCCTTGCGCCGCGACGCGCGCGGCCGCCTGCGCGATGTCCCAGCGGCCGCCGTAGTTGAAGCAGACGTTCAGCACCAGGCGCCGGTTGTGCGCGGTCGCCGCCTCGGCCTCGGCCAGGCCGGCGCCGATCTCCGGCGACAGCCGGGCGCGCTCGCCGACGAAATGCAGTTGCACCCCTTCGCGCTGGAGCTTCGGCACCTCGCGCGCCAGCGCCTTCAGCAGCAGCTGCATCAGGCCCGACACCTCGTCGGCGGGGCGGTTCCAGTTCTCGGAGGAGAACGCGAACACGGTCAGCACCGCGACGCCGCGCGCCGCGCAGGCGCGCACGCAGCGGCTCAGCGACTCGACGCCCTGGCGGTGCCCGGCCACCCGCGGCAGCAGGCGGCGGGTCGCCCAGCGGCCGTTGCCGTCCATCACGATCGCGATGTGGTGCGGAATCTGCCTCATGTCGGAATACAAAAAAGTCGGGGTGCGCCGGCCGGCGTCACACCGCCATGATGTCCTGTTCCTTCGCCGCCACGAGCCGGTCGACCTCGGCCACATGCCGGTCGGTGGTCTTCTGGATGTCGGCCTCGGCGCGCTTTTGCTCGTCCTCGGTCGCGGTCTTGTCCTTGACCAGCTTCTTGATCGCCTCGTTCGCGTCGCGGCGCAGGTTGCGCACCGCGATCTTCGCGCTCTCGCCCTCGCCGCGCACGATCTTGGTCATCTCGCGGCGCCGCTCCTCGCTCATCGGCGGCATCGGCACGCGGATCAGGTCGCCCATCGACGCCGGGTTCAGCCCGAGGTCGCTGTCGCGGATCGCCTTCTCGATCTTCGCGCCCATGCCCTTCTCCCAGGGCTGCACGCTGATCGTGCGCGCGTCCAGCAGCGCCACGTTCGCGACCTGGCTGATCGGC
>JAFECV010000636.1 GCA_018241985.1 Pseudomonadota bacterium
ATGGAGCGGCTGTTCGCCGTACTGCCGGAGGGTCACGGGCTGGCCGCACAGACCGCAGTGCCGTTTCGTGCCCTCGCCGAATACCCGATGGTGCTGTTTCCGAACGTCGGGCGGCCCAACTTCGTCGACCGTGTGATCGAGATGTGCAAGCAACAAGGCTTCGAGCCGACGATCGCACAAGTAGTTGGCGATGCCGTCACCGGTGTCGCGCTGGTAGCGCGGGGATTCGGCATCACCTTGATCCCGGAATCGGCGGCCATGTCCTTGCGGGTCGCAGGTACCACCTACCGTCCGTTGGCCGATGCACCGCAGGCTGTGGTCGACCTCAGCGTTCTGTACCGTGCCAGCGACCAGTCGCCGTTGCTGAAATCCTTTCTGGCAGTCGTGCGCGAGTACCGAGCCACCAATGCGCAGGGATCACCAGGCGGCCCATGAATCGGCGCCCCGCAGGGCGGCGTGCTCAACTCACCTGCAAAGGAGCCAGCGTGGAATCGTAGTCGTCCAATCGGGGAAAGGTCAGCGGCTCCAACGCGTCGAGCTTTTCCAGCCGTTGACGGTAGCTCTGCAGGACCTGTCCACGCATCTCGGCACTGACATAGGGCACATGCCAGGCCACGAAAGGCGGTAACACCGTCATTCCTGTGTAGGCCAAGGTGCCGCGCAACAGATGGCGCAGCATGTCGTCAAGCGATCCGTGGATGCCATCGGGAGCAAACATGTGGGGTTGCCCGCCTATCGTGATGCTGACCATGACACGTTTGCCAGTCAGGCCACCGCGGTCATAGAAACGCTTGCCGCCATAGACCAAGCCGGACACCAGCACCCGGTCGATCCAGCCCTTGAGCATGGCGGGCGTAGAGAACCAGAAAATCGGGAAGTTCAGGACCAGCATGTCGCACCACAGCAGTTTGCCGATCTCGGCGCGGATATCGGGTGCCAGGCTGCCTGTCTCGTGGCCATGCCGCTGCTCCAGCGCATACACCAGGTAATCGGGGTTCTTGCGTTGACCGAAGTCGGTCGCACTGGCTACGGGGTTGAAGTTTGTGGCGTAGAGATCGGAGACACGGACCTCGTGACCTAGCCCACGCAGGTGCTCGGTGGCGACCGAGCACATGGACGAGCAGAAAGACCGCGGTTCAGGGTGTGCATGGACGATAAAAACGTTCATCTCGGCCCTTATGAAAGTGAGTTTGGTGGGCCTCTGCTCAGGCGGCCTTGGCAGCTTCGGCCCGCGCGTCGATTTCCATGACTCGGGTCAAGCTGGCCGGTGTGCCGCCAATGGCCCAATACCGGGGCGGAATGGGCCAGCACCCGCCACGCACGAAACTGCGATCAGCCCCCAGAATTTGAACCACCAGGTTGGTGAAGCCCGTGAGCAACTGATGGCATTCGTCCAGCGGCCGGCCTTCGAGTACCAGGAAGTGGAAGTACGGCGCTGGTGTGCCACCATTGCTCAAAAGTTTGCCTGCCACGGCCACATGCTGTGGCTTGTGGAACTGGGCAAGCACACGCACCCGTTCGATGGGGCTTTTGAGCACATCTGCGTAGAGGTTGCTGGAAGCAATCAGGAGCTCGGCGACTTGGGCGT
>JAFECV010000637.1 GCA_018241985.1 Pseudomonadota bacterium
CACTCGCCATCGTCAGGCTCAGGCGCAGCGTTGCGCTCAGGTTCTCTTGTTCGGCGCGGTGCTTCTCGGTCAGGTCCTGCACCATCCCCTGGATTCGGACCAGCGCGCCGGCACGGTCGCGCACGGCCCGCCCCACCGTCCGGACCCACAGGCGCTCGCCGTTGTACGTGACGAGTTCGGATTCCAGGTTCAGCGGCACCGCCTGTTCCAGGCAGGCGCTGAACGCGGCAGCGATCGCGGCGCGCGATTCCGGCGCGTAGAACTCGAGCGCCTCGTCCAGCGAGATGGATCGGGCCGCGGTGCGCGGCAGCTTCAGCAGCGCCGCCAGCCGCTCGGTCATCGTCAGGCGGCGGCCTCTTGGCTCGAGCAGCCAGGCACCGCAGCCCGTGACCCGTTCGACCAGATCCAGCAACTGGACCGCGTCCCGATCGGTACCGGTCGGGTCGATTCCTTTCAGCAGGGGAAGCTGAGCTGCAGCCATTGACGAAGCCTGGGCATTGGCGAGTATCGCGCCGGGCCGATCATAGAGAGTTGAACGATCAGTCGCGGGATGCCTCGAACTGAAGGGAGGCACCGAAGCCGTGCCGGTCATCGGCATAAGTCAGCGTATGCACACTTACGTTGATATTCATGCGGAGACTGGAGATTTGATGTCACCTTGGGTCCGTTTCGAGTCATGTGCCACATCACCTGATCCTCGCATAGCGAAGCCGGCCGGTTCCGCGTTGGACCTTTCGGCCTATTGCAGTTTGTGACATTAGACTGCAAAGTTGATACATATTGAAAGGGAGATAACAATGAACCACGGCTCCTTTCTTGCTGTCGTCTTCGCCGCGTGCATGACGGCGGCCAGCGCTTCCGCCGCACCCGTGGTGGGCGCGTCGACAGCCGATACGGTCACATCGGCGACCTTCAAGCCTGCGACGGATGCGGGCGGCAAGGTCACGGCCGTCGACATCGCCGCGCGGGCTTCCAAGGGTTCTGCGGATGAACAGGACGGAACGGGCGACTCCGGCTGGCGCGGTTACGGCATGCTGTTCGGTACCTTGGTGCTGATGGGAATCATTGCCGTGAGACGCCAGCGGCTCTGACGCCGAATGGCTTCGAGGATGGGTGAGCTCGGCCGCTCGGGAGTGTCGGCGGTCAAGTGGAGCGCCGTCTCCACCGCCGCCCGGTTCGTGTTGCAGCTGGCGGCGCAGATCGTGCTGGCCCGCACGCTCGGGCCGGACGTCTACGGCGTGTTCGCGATCGGCACCGTGGTGCTGACGTTCGCCAATTTCGTTTCGAGCTTCGGCTTCAGCTGGAGCTTGCTGCAGCGCAATGTGCTGCACGAAGAGGACGTGCGGTTCGCGTTCACCTGGCAGGTTCTTTTGGGGCTGCTGACGATGGCCGTGCTGTACCTGTCGGCGCCGGCGCTCGCAGCCTATTTCAATGAACCCCGGGCCCGGGCCGTGATCGAATGGCTGTCGCTGGCGAGCCTGCTCGCCGCGGCGGCAGCGCCGTCGGGCTACATGATGCAGCGCGATCTGAACTTTCGTGCGGTCGGCCTGATCCAGATTGGAAGTTACGCAGTGGGATATCTCG
>JAFECV010000638.1 GCA_018241985.1 Pseudomonadota bacterium
GACCACGGCACGCAGCGTGTGGCCGGTGTCGGCCAGGTCGTCGACCAGCAGCACGCGGCCGGCGATCTCGCCCTTGGGCGTGGTGATGTAGTGCGCGATGTCGAGGTGGCCCTGCACCGTGCCCGCCTCGGCGCGGTACGAGCTGGTCGACATGATCGCCAGCGGCTTGGCGAAGATGCGCGAGAGCACGTCGCCGGGACGCATGCCGCCGCGCGCCAGGCACAGGATGGTGTCGAATGCCCAATGCGACTGGTGCACCTTGAGCGCGAGCTTCTCGATCAGGCTGTGGTACTCGTCGTAGCTCACGTAGAGGTGCTTGCCGTCTTCGGTCAACATCGGGAATGCTCCTGAATAAATAGCAAGCAGTGAAGGTGATTCGCCGGCTTCAGGCCGATTTGACCGCGAAAACGCGCGTCAGTCGCGCGCGAACGGGTGGCGCAGCACGATCGTGTGCGCGCGGTCCGGGCTGGTCGAGATCATCGCGATCGGCACGCCGGTCACCTGTTCGATGCGCTGCAGGTAGCGGCGCGCGGCGGCCGGCAGCCGGTCATGGTCGGTGACGCCGACGGTCGATTCGCTCCAGCCGGACAGCGTCTCGTAGACCGGCTCGCAGCGCGCGATCTCGTCGGCGCCGATCGGCAGGATGTCGACGAGCTGGCCGTCCAGCCGATAGCCGGTGCACAGCTCCAACTTCTCGAGCCCGTCGAGCACGTCGAGCTTGGTGATGCACAGGCCCGACAGGCCGTTCACCTGCGCCGAACGCTTGAGCAGCGCCGCGTCGAACCAGCCGCAGCGCCGCGCGCGGCCGGTGACCACGCCCTTCTCGGCACCGACGGTGCTCATGTGGTGGCCGGGCGTGCCCGGGGTCTGCCAGTCGAGCTCGGTCGGGAACGGCCCGCCGCCGACCCGGGTGCAGTACGCCTTGGTGATGCCGAGCACGTAGTGCAGCAGGCCGGGCCCGACGCCGGCGCCGGCCGCGGCGTTGCCCGCGACGCAGTTGCTCGAGGTCACGTACGGGTAGGTGCCGTGGTCGACGTCGAGCAGCGTGCCCTGCGCGCCCTCGAACAGCAGGTGCGCGCCGGCGCGGTGCGCGTCGTTGAGCTCGCGCGAGACGTCGGCCATCATCGGCCGCAGCGCGTCGGCATGGCGCATCGCGTCGGCGTACACCGTGTCGTAGTCGACCGCTTTCGCGTGCAGCAGCTCGGTCAGCACGAAGTTGTACAGCGCGAGCAGCTCGCGCAGCTTGGCGGCGAAGCGGTCCGGGTGCTTGAGGTCCTGCACGCGCAGCGCGCGGCGCGCGATCTTGTCCTCGTAGGCCGGGCCGATGCCCTTGCCGGTGGTGCCGATCTTCTCGCTCCCGCTGCTCGCGCGCGCCGCTTCGCGCGCGGCATCCAGCGCGCCGTGGAACGGCAGGATCAGCGGGCAGGCCTCGCTGATGCGCAGGCGCGAGCGCACCTCGACGCCGGCGGCCTCGAGCCGCTCGATCTCGGCGAACAGGTGCTCGATCGACAGCACCACGCCGTTGCCGATGTAGCACTTGACGCCGGGGCGCATGATGCCGCTGGGGATCAGGTTCAGCGCGGT
>JAFECV010000639.1 GCA_018241985.1 Pseudomonadota bacterium
ATGCTGGCGGCGGCGCTGCACGGCACCGGGTTGACCCTCAGCGGCGGCGGCGTGTTCCAGCAGCCAAGAGAAGGCAATCAAGGGGCCGGGTCGCAGACCGGCGGCGCAGGCCGTGCGCGCAGCCGCACTCGATCTTCTGGCGAGGCAGTTGCGTCGCTACCGCCCGTGCGGGCCCTGCGTCCGCGCGGCGTACTCGATCTCTACGTCTAAGCGGCACGCGACGCCGATCGGGGGTGGGACGAAAAGACTGGCTGGTTTTCGCCTCTTTATCGTGGCTTTGCGACCGGCCCCACATCGAATAATGAGCTCACGGATCGATACCAGTGCCTTGCGGCCCGGTCTCGATCCGCACAACAAGGAGTCTCTAGATGTCTGCAGCACCCGCTGCCAGCGCCGGCAATGCCCCACCTGCCAAGAGGGGACTGCTTTCAAGGAAGTTCGTGCTTGTAATCGCCATGCTGGCATTGCTGCTGGCGGTGGGAGGCGGGGGCGCTTTCTACTTCTTGAAGAAGCGCGGCGCTGCCGACGGCGGAACGGATGCACAGTCGTCCAGCGGTCACGCGCCATCCAGGCGGAGCCGCGCCGAGGCGCCGACCTTCCTGCCGCTGGAGCCGTTCACGGTCAACCTGGCGGACAAGGATCAGGATCGCTATGCGCAGATCGGCATCACATTGCAAGTGGACGACGAGAAGGTTGCGGAGCAGTTCAAGGCCTACATGCCTGCGGTGCGCAATAACGTGTTGCTGATCCTGGCAAACAAGACTTCGGCTGAATTGCTGGAGCGTGCCGGCAAGGAGCAACTCGCAGGAGAAATCATGCGCGCGGCGGTTCGTCCGCTGGGCATAGACATCGGCGGCGACACCGGTGCCAGGAGCGCAGGCGAAGATGCCAAGGATTCGGGGAGCAAAGCGCAAGAGCAGGATCGCCGGCCCCCGCACAACCCGGTGCAGCAAGTGCTGTTCACCAACATCATCGTTCAGTAAATGGTGATTTTCAGCGTCCTGTCGACTTGGACAGTGGGCTTGCAGTCCGAGACTCGAGGCAACGTGGTGCCCGATCCAGTGCCAGGCGGATCACACCGGTGACCAGCATGAACCAGCAGATCCTCTCCCAGGACGAAGTCGACACGCTGCTGCAGGACATGACCGGCGAGAGCCAGAAGCTCGAGCCCCAGCAGCAAGCCATGAACGGCATTCGCGACTACGACCTGGCCAACCAGGAGCGCATCGTGCGCGGGCGCATGCCCACGCTGGAGATCGTCAACGAGCGCTTTTCACGCAATCTGCGGATCGGCCTGTTCAATCTCATCCGCAAGACACCGGAGATCTCGGTGGGTGCGACCAAGGTGCAGAAGTACAGCGCCTTCCTGAGTCAGATCGTCGTGCCGACCAACTTCAACATCATGTCGGTCCAACCGCTGCGCGGGTCCGGCCTGGTGGTTTGCGATCCGACGCTGGTGTTCGCCGTGATCGACGCCCTGTTCGGCGGCCGAGGCAAATTCCATACCCGCATCGAGGGCCGTGAATTTTCCCCTACCGAGACACGCATCATCACACGGTTGGTCGAGGTGATCGAG